>JABXHP010000324.1 GCA_013373575.1 Oceanospirillaceae bacterium
AATGCGGCGATCACAGCCACAGACGCAATCGTGCTTACATCTGGCACGTCCCTGAACATTGATGACGCGATCGATACCGCTGGCACGCTGACGGCTACGGCGGGTACGAGCCTGGATATCAGTGCGAGTATCGCCACCACAGGTGCTCAGCGTTACAGCGCAACCACGTACACGCTGAGCGATAACACGCAAACGCTGAGTTCTGATGACACCTTGAGCTTCCTGGGCAGCGGCGCACTCTCACTCGGCGGTACCGGGGCCGGTTGGAGTCTGGATACGGCACTGCTTAACGCCAGCACGTCAGCGAATGGCCTCTATGTTGGTGATGCGAACACCACGGACATTGTGATCGAATCGGCGGTGAGTGTGACCAACGCCAGCGCGACTGAAACACTGATCTTGACGGGTACGGGTGGAGTCACACAAACTGCAGCGATCACAGCTGATGAATTTGCAGTCTATATGTCAGGGCAGACGTCCCTGACGAATGGGAACAATGCGATAGCAAAATTTGCTGGATCAGCCAGCTCCCTTACGCTGCGCAACATGTCTATGCTCACTGTTACGACTGTCAATGGCACAGACGGTTTTGAAGCAGTCGGTCCGGTGGATATAGCTACCCGTACCAATAACTTAGTTATTGACGGAGTAGTCTCGGGTTCGAGTGTGAAACTTAATGCGGGCTCCGATAAGTTGGCGGGTGACGCTAGCGG
Organism: Oceanospirillaceae bacterium; assembly: GCA_013373575.1. Taxonomy (GTDB): domain Bacteria; phylum Pseudomonadota; class Gammaproteobacteria; order Pseudomonadales; family Balneatricaceae; genus Marinobacterium_E. The sequence continues at coordinate 714 of JABXHP010000324.1, forward strand.
CGGTAACTTGGTCATTACGGAAAGTGCGCAAATTAGAGCTACGAATGGTGCGATTACAGGCTACACAGGCTCGTTAGCAGGCAGTCAAACAGTTATAAAAGAGGTTGGTACTGGATCTAACCGCTTCCGTTACGGTTCTGACGAAGCTTTTAGCAAGTTCAATACCTCGTTGGCCAGTTTCTCTTCGTCTGGTTGGAATCTGATCTTCCGTGAGTCGCCAGTTATCAGTGTCACAGTTGATGATCAGAACTCCACTTTTGGGCAGGGGCTACCGGAGCTCTCATTCTCACTAGAAGGGTATCAAAACGGTGATACTTCAGAGTCAGATGGAACGGACGTAACGATATCTGGTTACGACACGAAGGTCGGAATTTACGTGCTCTCGGCCAGCGCAACATCGAACTTCGGATATTCATTTGCTTATTCGGACGCGACACTCAATGTGTTGCAGCCGCCTCCAGTAATTAATACGACTGATACAACCAGCTCGAGCGGTTCTACGGTCAGCCTTCCCGGCACAACGACGGCAGAGCCGAGTCCGAGTTTAGATGGGCTTTCAGCTGGTTCGACCGTGATTGAGTCTACTGATTCCACGCAGCCTTCATCAGGTACCGCGGACACTCAGGTTGATTCACAGACGACTCCGAGTGATACAACTACATCAGAGATAGCTGCAACCGAAACGACCTCAACAGAGAGCACTGAAACGGAGAGTGCGGCCACTCAAGAGAGCAGTCCGGGCACGACTAGCGAGGGTGCTTCAACATCAAATGAGACTTCAACGAGGGATACGGAGTCATCTGATGCTGCTATAGCCGAAACGGCTACTGACTCAGCGGGCACTCAAACCGACTCTCAAACCGACTCTCCAACTGAGGCAGAACCTGATGAGCAAGTCGCATCAGGTACTGAAACGGATGCTGCAACGGAGTCTAATGCTTCTGAAACCAGCTTTGACAACAGTGATACAGCGGAAGAGGCCTCTGATGTCGCCCAAGCTTCGGATGCAACCGAGTCCACGGGTGAGTCCGATACAACCGATCAGCCGTCTGAAGCGTCTGAAGCCTCAAGCTCAAATGACTCAACTGATACATCGGAAAGCGTTCTAGACGACGAGCAGACCTCTGCTGATTCTCCGTCTCAGTCGGCTGAAACAACTGAGACGGAGTCGAGTCAGGACAGTGGTGGTTCAGCTGAAGCTGATACAACCGCGTCGGACGCTACTGATAGTACGAACTCTACCGAGTCTGCTGAGTCCTCCGAAACGACCGATAGCGCATCAGCCGAAGATACAACTGCGTCTGAGTCCCAAGAGCAGCCGAGTGAAGAGACAACATCAGAGTCGAATGCAGAGGCTGAGTCTGCTGATACTGAAAGCACAGCGACTGAGTCCTCTGAGTCTACTCAGACAGATGAGAGTGCCACTGCTGCTGATGCAACTGAATCTACAGAGACCTCAGATTCTCCTGAAGCCAGTAGCTCAGATAATGTAGCGGATAGCGCGGATACATCTACACCCGCAGAATCGGTTGAAGCTTTAGAGGCAGCGCAAACTAGCGAGTCACAAGCGGCGGAAGCAACGGTCGCTAGTGAAACAACATCGCTAGAAAATAGCGCGGTGGCTGAAGCAAACGCTGCAACAGCCGCTCCGGAACAGACTGCGGGAGCTACAACGGATACTGCGCAGACAACGACAACATCTGCTTCGCAAGATAGCGCTCAATCAAACACCACCTCCGTCGCTGCAGATACTGCAGCTTCTGAACCCACTGCTGGAACAGCGGAGCAAACAGCGACGCCAACAACAGCCGATTCGGCTGTCGCAGAACCTGCCACTGCCGGTGAGGCGCTGGCATCAGGGCAGGGAACAGGTGCTGCGCTTGATGCTGCAATGGATATTAGCGAGTCAGCCTCACCAGCAGAAGCTGCGGCAACAGAACAGGCCTTCGGTGATGCCATAGTTGAAGCCTTAGCCAATGGCGCCTCTCTCTCGGATGCGGTCGAAGGTGCTGCAAGCACCACGCAAGCGCTCGCTGCTGCAGCCGAGAAGTTGAGTCAGCCCAAAACGGCGGGTGACAGTGCGGTTGCAGCACTCTCTGGTGATGCTACGGCTGCAGCGCTTGAACCAGCGGCTGCCAGCAATCTGCCAGCAGCAGACGCGCAGGCCGTGCAAGAGGCATTTGATAACGCGATGAGCGAAGCACTTGCTTCAGGCGCATCTCCGAGCGAGGCGATGGCGGCTGCAAATATGGCGGCAGAGTCGGTTGCTCAAGCTGTTACCGCTGCAGCAGAGCCCGCAACACCCGCTCAGGCTGCAAGTAGCGCGCTTGGTGGAGCAGGTGCTGACTCGCTTGGGCCGCAGTCGGTGGATACTTCGAACTTGAGTAGTTCTGCAGCTCAAGGTGTAGCAGATGCATTCGATGCAGCGCTTTCAGATGCACTGGCCATGGGTATGGATATGGCTAAAGCGATGCAACTTGCTGAACAGGCTGCTGCGACAGAAGCCGAGTTTGCCGCTATCGAGGCTGCTCGTATGGCTGACCCAGCGATGGCGGTCATGTCTGAGGGGCAGAATGTTTCTGAGCTGCTAACCAGCTTAGTGCCAGGGGGTGCTGAGGCAGACGCAGCGGTCGTGGAAAGCTTCGAAAGTGCCATGATGGAGGCACTGGCGATGGGATTACCTATGGGTGATGCACTTCAGCAGGCGATTGAAAACGCCAGGCTCATAAACGCAACGTTAGAACGCCTGTCTCCTCCGAAGAGTGACGCCGAGCAAGCTGGTGCGGTCATCTCTGGAACAGCCGCTACCGCAGACTTACTGTCCAACCCGGCGGTAGCTGAAGCGATACTCAATGCTGTTGCCAGCGGTACGCCGCTGGTTGAGGCCATTAGCGAAGCATCATCGCGAACACCTACTGCGCCGGAAACAGAGCTGACTCCTATCGAGAGGTTGCTTGCCGAGGGCGGCGATCCTGTCGCCCTTGTAGAGAACAGTTTGGTATTGGAACAGCTCACGGCAGAGGAGCGCCGGGTGGTGTTAACCGTTTTTGAAAACGGTCTGTTGGAGTCAGTACGTGGCGGCATCTCATTACAGGATGCAATTATTGCCAATGCAATGTCTGCTTTGGATATGCGTGCGCGTGTGTTGCAGGTTCGTATGGACCAAACAGAGATGGATCAAATTACGATATCGGCAGCAAAAGGTGAAGCGATATCAGAACAACAACTTAATGCTTTTATTGATTCTCTGGGAATCAATGTAGAACAATAGTTTAGTAGTTAGCTTTAGGGCCAAGGGGAAAGAAGAGTATGAGTGGCATTATGGAGCGGTACAGTGGTCTGTCACGCCGAGATCGGTTCTTCGCGATCATCGGGATGATAGTCTTATTGTCGGTGCTGTTTTCATTAGTAGCGCGTGTCTCAATATTTAGGCAAGACGACTCAAAAGCGTATCGAGTCGGGCTGGTAGTGCCCAAAGATCCGGCACTTGCACGCGTTGCGGAGTCTCTCACCGCGGGCGCACAGTTGTATATCGATTCTGTAAATGCGGCGGGCGGATTGAATGGTCAGCCGCTTCAGCTTGCGGTGGAGAGCTCTGATAGCAGTCAAACTGCGCTCTCAAGGGCCGCAAAAGCACTTGTGGAAGATGAGCGAGTGGTTGCACTTGTTGGCCCCCTGGGCACCACCTCGATGGAGGGTATTGCGGTTGTAAACCCCAGCGCACCGCTGGAGGCAGAGCGCAATCAGGCATTCAGCCTTACGCCTACCTTGCTACAGCAGACGCGATTCCTCGCCAACTATTCGCTCAACGTTTTGGGCAAGAGAGTCGTTTCGATAGTTGCCATGGGAGACTCTGATGGCGCCCTGAAGGCCGATACGTTTAGTGCTACCTATGAGTCATTTAAGACGAAGACTAACTACCGCTGGGATATCAACCCCGCGCAGGATTTGGACTCTCAGCTAGATGCTATCGTCACTGAAGTACGCGAGCGTGTCGATACTGGAGCGCTCTTTCTGGCACTTGCTCCTGAGGTGGCTGCTGAGTTTGTGAAAAAGATGCGCGATCAGGGGGGGCGTAATGCTGTGCTGGGTCTCTCGGGCTTGGCATCAGACGCTTTCAGAAAAAATCTTGCGGAGCTGGTTAAAACTGCGCCTGGCAGTTCACCGTCATACCGTACGGTAGGCGACTATTTAGATGGAATAACTCTTACCTCTCCGTTGATGTTTGATACTGCAAACGAGCAGATACAGGATTTCAAAAACGGTTATATTGATGCGACCGCAACTGCACCAGACTGGCTCTCCGCTCACGCATTCAGCGCAGTCAAACTTGCTACCGATGGGTTAGTTGGCTACAACGGCACAGACGCACGTAAAGCGGTATTGAACTACCTACGTGAGCTGCCTTTGAGTTCAGAGAACAGCGCCACATCTCCAAGCTACTTTGATGGCAATAAAATTGCGCGCAAATCCAATTTCATCGGTGTCTACAGTGGTGAAACTCTGGTATCGGCACCGACTCAGTTGCAGCCTATTATTGATGGTGGTAACAAGAACTACATCGCAGAGTTCCGCGCTGGCCGAGTGCTATTTGTCAACGACCGTTTTATGTACAAAACGAATGTTGTCTACACCGGTATTCAGGTCGATGAGATCTCCAATATCGATCTCGAGCTGCAGACAGCTGATATCGACTTCAGCCTTTGGTTTCGATTCAAGGGTGATTTTCAGCCGCAAGATCTGAATTTTGCTAATAGCGTTGAACCTATCCTGCTAGGTGAGCCAGAACTCGAAAAACAGCAGGGCGATATGACCTACAGGCTCTACCGAGTGAAGAGCCGTTTCTACATGAACTTTCAGCAGAAAGCGCCACCCTATGGGCAGCACCTGATTGGCCTATCGTTCTCTCATAATCAACTTAACAAAGATAACCTGCAGTACGTTGTGGATCTGCTGGGGCTGGGTTTGGCGAGTGGCAAAACCTTTGAGTCGGTTCTCAATGAGTCTCGCGCTGTTAACCCAGCGCTGGGTTGGAATATCGATCGCGCTTGGATCTCGCAAGACATAAAGAATCGAAATATTTTGGGTAATCCAAACTATGTCGGCAATGGTGGTTCGCGCCCTGATTTTTCCACCATTGAGACCGGTATCATTCTGAAGAAGAATGAGTTTGCCATTAAGAACTTCGTATCGGCTGAGTATTTTGCGTACTTTGCTATTTTCGGATTTTTGGGGGCGGTATTTGCAATAGGCATGGATGGCCGCAAAAAAGGTGGTTTCTGGAACTTCCACTCGTGGATGCTTCGTCTTGTCAGCTGGCCGGTATTGCTGCTTGCAGCGGGTAACCTCGCACTCGACTTCTCAGCTCAGAATCTGAGTGTCTACTACACTGATATTTTGGCAACGCTTTATGCCTGCCTCTGGTGGATTATGCCAGCCCGGTTAACAGGTTTGGCAGTTGAGCGTTTCGTCTGGCAACCGCTGGAGAGACACACGGGTCGTATGATTCCCAACGTCATTCGGGCGTTCGGTGCAATTGTTATCTATGC
>JABXHP010000193.1 GCA_013373575.1 Oceanospirillaceae bacterium
CACTGATATGAAAGAGAAGCCAAAAGGTGATTGGAGCGCTAATGAAGCGACTGATTTTGCTAAGCACTGTTTGTTGAAGTAATCAAAGGTTGCCATTGCAGGTAGCTTATCAGGGGGCTGGTCATCGGTAGCTTCTAACGGGGAGCTATTCACAGGTGGCTTTTCCAGGTGGTTTTTCCAGGTGGTTTTTCAGAGCTCGCCTAGCGGGCGCTGCACCGTTCAGCTTTCTGTAGTTTTGAAGGTTCTGATTCCGGGGGGTGAGTCTTTAACTTTAAATCTAGAGTGAGCATTGCACCCCTGTGCTCTTACCCAAAGGGCTTCCAGAACTTACGGTCCTCCTAGATCACCAGCGCGCTCGGCGCTTCCGGATGGGATTTACGAAGCCAGGGAAGGCGTAGTAAAGCGTCTCATGGACGAGTTTAAAGCGGTCCCAGAAGGGAGAGGCGGGGGCTCTGGTGATCTCTGCGGTTAAGGCAGTTAATCAATAGTCACACCCGCTTAGTCAGAAGCTACTGTTTGAAAGCTAAGACAGCTTCCAGTCAGCCCGAGGAAAGTGGCAGGTGTAGCCCATCGGATAGTGCTCTAGATAGTCCTGGTGCTCAGGTTCCGCCTCCCAGAAGGGGGCGGCGGCCGTAACCTTAGTGACGACTTTGCCGGGCCACTTACCTGATGCATCTACATCTTTGATAGTTGTTAGTGCGACCTCGCGCTGGGTATCACTTAGAGTGAAGATATGCGAGCGGTAAGATGAGCCGATGTCGTTGCCTTGGCGGTCGAGAGTGCTCGGGTCGTGGATCTGAAAAAAGAACTCTAGGAGTTTTCGGTAAGATAGGAGTGAAGGGTCGAAGTCGATCTCAATCGCTTCGGCGTGGCCCGGATGGTTGCGGTAGGTTGGGTGATCGTTTTCACCGCCAGTGTAGCCCACACGGGTTGTTAAAACGCCAGGCAGTTTGCGGATCAGATCCTGCATGCCCCAGAAACAGCCGCCGGCCAGAATTGCGCGTTCGGTTTCAGTACTCAATCCTTTTGTCCTCTGTATAGTTGGTTCGCTCGGGTACACCATCTCCAGTACGTTACGCCAGAGCTTAAGGTTCATCATTAGTCGCTAGCCCTTGAGTGCAAAGCTGCAGGGTAGTGAAGTTACCTAAGCCTAATCCCTATCTTAGATGATCTCTGCTGGTGGCCACCAGCTTGGCAACAGGGCTCGTATCTCGGGTCGGGCGAACCGTGGATCGATCAGTAAGAGCTCGCCTCTATCTTCGTGCGTGCGGATCAATCTACCCGCTGCCTGCACTACTTTTTGTATCCCTGGGTAGAGGTAGGTGTACTCATAGCCTAGGCCAAAGCGCTCGTTGAAGCGGTGGCGCATGAGTTGGTGAAGGTCGTCAAAGGGTGGCAGGCCCAAGGTGGCCACGGTGACGCCTATGAGTCTATCGCCTTTAAGATCGACCCCTTCAGAGAAGAGTCCGCCTAAGACCGCCATGCCCAGCAGTTGGCTGCTCGGAGTGAAGCTGTCTACGTAGGCCTGTCGCTCCTCTTGGCGCATTCCGCTCACCTGCAGGTGCAGGCTAATCTCGGGGGCGCGCTGCTCAACGGCGCTGGCTATCTGCTGTAAATAGCTAAAGCTGGAGGCGAAGAAGAGGTAGTTGCCCGGCTGGCGCTGAAACTGCTCAATTAAAAGGTTAGCGATTGGCGCGACTGAGCGGTCGCGCACTTGGTAACGCGTATCGATGTGGCTGCAGAGTTTGACTCTTAGCTGGTCGGGTAAGAAAGGTGAGGGGAGAGAGCCGCTGGCGCACTCTGATGTCAAACCCAAGAGTTGCTGATAGTAGTCAAACGGCTTGAGTGTGGCGGAGAAGAGCGTGACAGATACGAGGTCCGCCCAGCGCTGAGTGAGGAATATCGACGGGTCCAGATTGAGTATCGCCACTTCACCGTTGCCGTGTCTGGGTTTAGATCGGCGGATTACCGAGTGGTCGCCAAACACTTCCGCCAGTTTCAGATAGGCGGACGCGCTAAATAGCATCTGCTGCAGCTCTAGCTGATCCGGCTGTTCAGCGAGTACCTCACTCAGCTCTGAGCAGAGGCTTTGCAGAGCGTACTCCAGTTTCTCAGGCGGTGACTCGTTGAAGACCGTTTCAGCGCCCAGACCTTTGCACGCCTCCTGCCAGCCACGATGAACGCCATCCAGCGCTTTTTTGAGCTTGACGCGATTGGTATCAAAACGAAACTGCGCTTGAGCTAGCTCCACTGAGTAGAGATCGCGGCAACGTGAGACAAGGTTGTGAGACTCGTCCACCAGCGCGATGGCGCGCCACTCATCTTGTTGCAGATAGGCGCTTAGGAGGGCGGTTGGCGCTAGATACTGATTGATATCGGCGACAACTATATCCGCCCAGCGTGCCATCTCCTGTCCGAAAAAGTAGGGGCATAGCTTGTACTTGGAGGCGACACTTCGTAGCCCATCTACATCCAAATTAATCTTGCTAAGCTGGAAAGCCTCTGCACGAGCAGCGGGGAGCCTATCGAAGAATCCCTGTGCCAGCGGGCAGCTATCGCCTTGGCAGAGTTTCTCGGGTTCGATACAGCCGCTCTCTTTCGAACAGAGCTCAACCACTCTGAGCGGCACCTCGTTCGCCTCGCGCAGTTGCTCTATCCCCTCAAGTCCAACCCTACGGGCGGTATTGCGTGTAGTTAGGTAGAAGAGCTTATCTACATTACTGTTGGCCAAGGCTCGCAGGGCTGGAAAAAGGGTGCCCAATGTTTTGCCAGAACCGGTTGGGGCTTCCAACAAAAGTTGGCGCTCGGTTTTCGCTGCTTTATAGACGGACTCGGCGAGATCGCGCTGTCCCTTGCGAAACTCGGCATAAGGAAAGTTAAGGTTGGAGAGAGCGTTGTCCCGCTCTATGCGAGCAGTGCTGAGATGCTGATGCCAATCGCGGTAGATGCGCGCCTGTTCTTGCAGTTCGTTGATTAGGGTGGTCGCCTGCGCGGTCTCGTTTAGCTCGGTGACCTCGTCACTGGCAACTTCAAGATAGGTTAAGCGCAGGTTAACGCTCTCCCACTGCTGTTGCTGACAGATAATCGCAGCGTAGGCGCGAAGTTGAGCCCAGTGTAGGTGTCGCTGACCGGCGGATTGGCGCTCTAAATCACCACGATGGGTTTTGATCTCCTCGACAAGTCGTTTAGATATATCCAGGCCATCTGCACGGCCGCGGAGTAGGAGGCTATCCAGTTCAAATTCCAGTGCATACTCGGCGGTGTAACTGGCAGGGCGTTTACGCTGCAGTCGTTGGTGCCCCTCTATTCCCTCCGCGGCGGTGGGTGCTGGGGTGTAGCACTGATCTATATCGCCGCGGCGTGCCGTGAACTCACAAAGAGAGCGTATGGAGATGCGTCTGCCACGGCTACTCAACTGGCTCGCTCCAACTGACCCAGCAGACAGAGCAGGGTATCTGGTGCTCTACGAAATAATCGAGCCAGAGCTTCTGGTTATCTTGCAGGCGATCCCCCGGCCCTTTTACCTCAATCAGACGGTAGTTTTGCTGGTTTGTATCAAACTGAATCAGGTCAGGAAAGCCACTGCGGTGGGTGCGTATATCGCTTAAGAGTCGCTCAAAAATCAGCCGCAAGTGTTCTGCTGGAATAAGCTTCAGTGCCAATGCTAGCAGCTCTTCGGTGATAACAGACCAGTGAATAAAGGCGTTGGTGGTGCCTCGCTTCTGCTGATAACGCTCGAAAATTACTTCAGCGTAGCTGCCCTCATTCAGTTGCTGCCAGGCCGCATTTATTTCAGCTTCGCGTTTCTGTTTGAACGCAGAGCGGTAAAGGTCCGCGGGGTGTGACTGAAATGGGTGGAAAAATGCACCGGGGACGGGCGCGTAAAGCGCGTCCCAAAAAAGCAGTCCGAAGATCGAGTTGATCAGGCAATTCTCGACGTATGCGATTGGTGCGGTGGGGGTTGCCAAGGCCTCGGCGCTACCCAGTTCAACACACCTATCAGGTTTTGGAATACTGATCTTAAACTCTTCAGGTGTGCGCAGCTTAGGAGTCGCCTTGGCTATACCCAGTTTTTTCGAGATTCGCGCCTCGATGCGTGCAAGTGAAAGCTGATGAAGCGGTGTTAGCGGACGTCGTAAAGGTCGCTTAAGGCGCAGATCTACCTCTTCGGGCGCAGCAGTTTTTTCCATAACGCGAAGTTCGCGAATTAGCGCATCCCCTAAACCTGATTGGCGGTAGAGTTGCAGCGCAGTTTGAGTTTCGCCGGCCCGCTCCGCCTCTTGGCCAAGGCTAAACAGCAGTCGGCCATAGCGCCCAGCGATCCAGTCGTTTATAGGTTTGATCTCTAGAGTTTGCGCAACACGTTCTTCAAGTGATAGTTGCTCTTTAAGCTCATAAATAGTGTTCAGCTCTAAATACTGATCCACCTCTTCGCGCTGATGGAAGGCGCGGCTCGCTTGGCTAAGTTTGACAGGTTCGTAGTTGAAGTAGCCGAGTTCCGTGACGACAAACTCACTCCAACTTTGACGCAGGTTGCCGAAGAACATCAGTCGCAAGCGGTCGAACAGCGGTTGGCAGGTAAGTGAAACCGTTGGGGTGTGATTATCTAGCCAGTTATTAAGGCTACGTGGCTTGAGTTCCACTCTGGTAAGCGCTGCTCTAATTTTCCCTTTAGCCGAGCTCTTTGGCAGAGGCGTCTCTGAAAACCGGTTGTGGACGGTAAGCAACTCCTCGCGTGTCAGCAGGTCGGGCAGTTGTTCGGCCTCTATCGCTGGATCGCGAATCACAAGACCGATATCAGAGAGGTAGCCAAGCAGTTCGCTAGGCTCTCTAGAGATTTCGCCGTAGTGGCTCAACTGACTTTCGCGATAGATGGTCTGTGTGCGCATGATCATGCGGATAAGCAGCGCTTGTGCATCATCGGGTGCTGCCAAAAGGC
>JABXHP010000203.1 GCA_013373575.1 Oceanospirillaceae bacterium
ACTTAGCAAAGGCGAGCCCGGTACAACCCAGCCACAGACTCAGTTTTTCACCTGTTGTGAAAGAGTGTGGTGTTTACAGGTCACCAGTGCACGCCTGTTAAAGCCTTCAACTAATATTTAAGAGTTTACTGTGAATCTCGAACGCTTTGACGAAGGGTTTAAAGACTCGCTCTGGATCCGGCTTGACGCCTGTGAACATTTCGAATGCGTCTAAACCTTGATAAAAGAAGAGATCGAACCCCGATACCAGCTCTAGCCCAGCCGCACTCGCAGCACACATGAACTCTGTATCCAGCGGAGTGTAAACTGCGTCGAATGCCCAGTCTTGCGGACCAAAGAGAGATGTGTCGAGCGGCGTTCCCGGTGTTGAATAGTGACCTACGGGTGAACAGTTAACGACGCCGTTAACCCGTTGAGAAATTGTAGGGATCTCTTCAGCGCTTACTACAACCGCGTCGTAACCCGCACCGTTTACTCTCAAAGCGAGATTAGTCGCTGCATCTGCATGGAGGTCGTAGATATAGAGTTTGGTGGCGCCAACTTTAAATAAGCCCATGGCGACGGCGCGTCCAACACCTCCAGCACCTAGCATTAGAACCTCACCTGCGGGTTTGGCTCCTCTGCGACTGCAGTAGCCCTTGCAGAAGCCAGTGTAATCAGTGTTAGTGGCACAGACTGAACCGTCGGCAAAGTAGAGGGTATTAGTGGCGCCAACTTCGGTCACAGCGCTGTCGGAATACGTTACAGACTCGAGCGCAACGGATTTGAATGGGAAAGTCACATTGCAGCCTGTGTAACCTTCGGCTCGCAGGCTCTCTAACGTGCTTTCAAAGGCTTCGCGCGTGTTTGTGCTGGGGTCTTTGAGATCATAGGCGATATCTATATTGTAGATTTTGCCCATCATTTCATGAAGGTGGGGCGCACGGGATTGAGATATTGAATTGCCGATAAGTGCCAATTTAATCTTTTTCATTTTCACTATTATTCAATGATTCCCCGGTTTCAGGCGCGTCAACCGATTGCCGCGGCGAGCGGCGAGCGACGCGCGAGTCGCGAGGGAGTGAATTACTGGTTACCTAGACCCTCTCTTGGGCGAGCACCAATGAGCAGAATTTCTTGATATCTACTGGTTTGCTCAGCGTCGCGTCAGCTCCTGCAGTGATGAGTTGATCGGTCTCAAGTCCTATGGTCGCGGCAGTAAGCCCGACTATCTTGCCTGTGTAACCACGCTCGCGCAGTGCGGTGGTTAGCCCATAACCATCCATATTGGGCATCATGATGTCGGTTAGAACGAAGTCGAATTGGTCAGGTTGGTAAAGCTCAAGCGCCTCTGCACCATCGCTTGCGACAACGACTTCAGCTCCCTGCTTCTTCAGCAATGTGGCGGTGAGCAGTTGCAGTGTTTTCTGATCTTCGGCGTAGAGTACGCGCTTGCCCGCCAGTGGTGCAATTTGCGCTTCCTCTGATTGGCTTGGAGATGGGACGTCGGTTGCCAATTTGAAACTCGAGTTAAACACGAACTTCGCGCCGCCTTGAGCGCTGCGCTCATAGGTGAGCGTGCCGCCCATGCGTTGCGCCAAATCGCGACAGATATGCAGGCCCAGACCTGTGCCGTCGGCGCTGGTATCCCCGCGACTGAAAGGTTGGAACAGAGACTCAATTTGATCGGCAGGAATGCCTTTACCGTTATCAGAGATACTGACACTCAGGTTAATACGCTCATCACCCAGCGGTTGCGCTTCGGCTGTCAGCCAGATGTCGCTGGCGCCTGAATGTATTGCCGCATTTTTGATCAGGTTGGTCACCATCTGGCGCAGCGACTGCCGATCAAGCATGCAGAGAGTCTGCGCCTGCGGGTTAGTGAAAAAGTGCGGGCGGATGGCTCGCTCTTGCAGTAGGGCGCTGAGTGATCCCAGTGTCTGCTCCAACTGATCATAAGGGCTCGCCGGGCTATCGCTGCGCTTACTATTTTGAGGCTGGGTCACCGAGCGCAGGTCATCTAACACACTTAGCGTATGCTGCATGGTGTCTCTGGTTTGAGCGCCAAACGGCTCCATCGCATAGACACCTTGCTCCTCCAGCATCATCTGCAAGGTGGCAATGGGGGTGCGCAGTTCATGGCCGATAATTGCAAACAGACGCGTCTGTCGATCTCGTGCCTCCTCAGTTTCAGCGAGTTGCTGTTTCTCTGCATCGATATCGAAGAATACAGCGACTATCTGCGCTGTACCCGCTGCGTCATGGTGCATAACACCCGCAGCTTTGATCCAGCGATAGGCTCCGCTACTCAGGCGAATGCGGTACTCTTGGTGTTCGATTGCGGTGCCGCTCTGCAGCTGTCTGAATTGCTGACGCACTCGCTCGTCATCTTCGGGGTGGTGTTGCTCTGCAAGCTTCAGTAGCGAGGTGATATCCCCCACCAGCGGGCCTGTGTCCCAGATCTCTTGTGCGCGCGTTGACATCCAGGTTTGTCCAGTATGCGGATTGATTCGAACCATGCCTGCGCCCGATGCAGCAAGCGCCAATTTGCTCTCTTTGGCCCTTTGCTCAACAAGATATTGGTGCTGGCGAATCGACGTGATATCGCTGTATACCGCGGTAATGTACTGCTTTCCGTCGCGTTCGTAGAAGCGTCCGGTCTTAAGTTGTAGCCAGCGATGTTTTGTTCCATCAAATCCGGTGTCGGCAAACTCAAATTGACGCTGCTCTTGGCGAATAACATTGGCGAGTTCTTCGCGTGTGCTGCGCGGCATCGAGAGGTTGGTGAGCCCCTGAACTAGGTCAAACTTCTGCCCAAGTTGGAAAGTTCCACGACCTTGTGTGAGTGGCAGCGCCTCTCCGCTCTCGACCTCAATTTCAAATAGTTCGATATGCGAGGCGTCGAGCGCTAGAGTCATGCGCTCCTGTGCACGCATCAGTTTGTCGGTTAGTGTTTGTTCCTCAGTGACATCACGTAGTACGCCGACCCTTACAACCCCTGCGTTCTGCACTCTGTTCTCAGAGATAGAGTGGACCCAACGAATCTCACCGTCTGAGGTCGCGATTCTGAAGGTTAGCGATACCTTGTCTTTATTTAGCGGGTCGTACCCCTGCTTAATATTCTGGAAGTCGGATTCGACAATACGTGCTTGAAAGTATTCCTGCACGCTGTGGAGTAAGCCGTTCTCGTCAGTTGCGGTGTCGAGGATGCGTGATGCAGTTGTAGACAGCCACATGCTGTCTGTCTGTGGGTTGTAGCGGAAGGTGCCGATATTCGCAGACTCTAGCGCGAGTTGTGCTAGGTGCTCGGCATCTGTGTGAGCGAGCTCAGCTGCGAGGCGCTCGTCTGCTTCACGTTTCAGCTTTTGTGCGGTCTCGTTTTGAAGTTCGCTTAAACGCAGCAGCGCTTGGCGGCTGCGCAGAATAAGCGCCATAAACACCACTGCGCCCATTGCAAGAAGCAAAACGGCCGCGGCACCCAGTATAAGATTAGGGTGAGTATCCCAAAGCGTCTTCTGCTGGTTATAGATCTCTGCTTCG
>JABXHP010000241.1 GCA_013373575.1 Oceanospirillaceae bacterium
AGACCTGATTCCAATGTGTCATCCATTGATGCTCAGCTCAGTAAAAGTGGAGCTAACCCCCAACGAAGCAGAGAGCTGCGTGGACATCACCGCCATCTGCAAGCTCGCAGGCCAAACCGGCGTAGAGATGGAAGCGCTAACAGCTGTATCTGTGGCGGGACTGACGCTTTACGATATGTGTAAAGCCGTAGATAAGGGCATGATTATCGATCAGGTGCGTCTGATAGAGAAAAAAGGCGGTAAGTCAGGCCACTGGGTCGCTGAATAAGCTGTGTACTCATTAGGTACCGTCCCACAGCGGCAATAAGCAAACACGACAGTAGCTCGGTTTACCGAGCCAATTCCGATAGAGAGAATCTCAGTAAACCGAGAAATAAATAAAGATGCTAAAAATAATCTATTTCGCCAGCTTAAGAGACCGAATCGGTCGCGCTGAAGAGCAGCTTGAGTTACCTGCTCAGGTCGCCACACTGTCTGATCTAATCGCCCACCTATCAGAACTGCATGGTGCAGCTTGGACTGAGCAGATCAACAGCACGCCAGTACTGACCGCCGTAAATCACGAAATGTGCGAACGTAGCCAAAGCATCAAAGATGGCGACGAGATCGCCTTCTTCCCTCCGGTAACCGGAGGTTAAACGGTGAAGCTAATCGGAGCTATCCGCGCGCTCATCTACTATGCGGCGTTTTATCCAGTGACCATCTTCTGGGCGACACTCTCGTTGATTGTTGCCCGTTTTCTGCCATTTAAGCCTCGCTTCTACTTTGTGACCTTCATAAACCATTTCTACATCCTTTGGCTGCGTATCGCCTGTGGTGTAAAGGTAAATGTGCAAGGGCGTGAAAATCTCCCGAAAGAGGGGCCCTACGTTGCCATAGCAAACCATCAAAGCGAGTGGGAAACGATCTACTTTCAACTTTTGATTCAGCCGCAAGCCGTGGTGTTGAAACAGGAGCTCTTGAAGATCCCATTCTTCGGTTGGGCGCTAGCGTTACTGGAGCCTATAGCGCTTGATCGCAGTCAAAAGCGCGGCGCACTCAAAGTGCTGTTGGAGCAGGGCAAAGATCGCCTATCTCGCGGCATACCGCTGCTGATATTCCCGCAAGGTACGCGCCTGCCGGCTGGCGAGATGGGTAAGTGGAACAAAGGTGGTGCTATGTTGGCGGTGAGTAATCAAGTACCCATGGTTGCTATAGCGCATAACGCCGGCCGCTACTGGCCCGGCAAAGCGCTGATCAAAAAGCCTGGCACTATAGATGTTGTAATATCTGAGCCGATTAGCACGACAGATCGCTCAGTTGACGAAGTTCATACTGATGCTGTCGCTTGGCTCACCCCAGCACTAGAACGTATCAACGCTTAACGAAGATCTCTTTGGTTACCATCGCGCAGCGGTGGTAACCCTGCCCATTAATACTGGCTTCTGCCCCCCCCCCGCTCTCCTCACTCTCAGATGCACACACCGCTGTTTGATTTAACTCCAAATATAAAGACAAATTCGCTTTTGCCCTAGCTCATCGAGTTCAATGAGGGTAAGCTTGCGTTCACAGACTGAACATATAGAGACTGCACGGTGGCATGCCGGGGCGGTAGCGTGTCTGATCTCTCCTTTCTTGTTACAAAAAACCAGCAGAATCAATGTCCACATCTAACCTCGAATACGATTACCGTATTCTCGAGAAAATCGAAGAGCAGCCAGATATTAGCCAGCGAGAGCTTGCCGAGCATCTGGGTGTAAGTGTAGGTAAAGCTAATTTCGTGCTGGGAGCATTGA
Source organism: Oceanospirillaceae bacterium (assembly GCA_013373575.1). Lineage (GTDB taxonomy): Bacteria > Pseudomonadota > Gammaproteobacteria > Pseudomonadales > Balneatricaceae > Marinobacterium_E. The sequence goes on from JABXHP010000241.1 coordinate 1,776, forward strand.
TCGAGCGAGGCTTGGTTAAGGCTGAGAACTTCAAAAAGTCGAATAAGAAAGCGGGTTATCTCTACTTGCTTACGCCCAAAGGGATCGCCGAGAAAGTAGGTATTACGGCGCGATTTCTAGAGCGTAAGCAGGCCGAGTACGACCGCTTAAAGCGCGAGATTGAAGAGATTCAGCGGCGCCAAGCGCAGTACGAGATCCAAAATCCAGACACAGAAGCACGGAAATAGATTTGATGAAGATTGCGGTCGCAGGTACTGGCTATGTCGGGCTCTCTAATGCAGTTCTGCTTGCACAGCACAATGAAGTTGTTGCTGTAGATATAGTTGAGTCCAAGGTTGAGATGATCAACGCTAAACAATCTCCAATTGAAGATAAAGAGATTGAGGAGTTCTTAGCGAATCGGCCGTTAAATTTAAAAGCGACCACGGATAAGCAGATCGCATACTCAGGTGCTGATTTTGTAATTATATCTACACCTACCGATTACGATCCAAAAACCAACTACTTCAATACCTCAAGTGTAGAAGCGGTTATTCGAGACGTAATGGCGGTCAATCCAAGTGCCCTGATGGTGATTAAGTCAACGATACCCGTTGGTTTTACGCGTGAGGCACGCGAGCGTTTTGGTACAGAGAACCTAATATTCTCCCCAGAGTTCTTGCGCGAAGGCCGAGCGCTATATGACAACCTGCACCCGTCTCGAATAGTGGTGGGCGAGCAGAGCGAGCGCGGGGAAACCTTTGCCAATCTTCTGGCGCAGGGCGCGATCAAAGAGAATATCGACATCCTCTTTACTGGCAGTACCGAAGCCGAAGCGATCAAGCTGTTCGCGAACACCTTCCTGGCTATGCGTGTCGCCTACTTTAACGAGCTCGATACCTACGCCGAAACTCATGGCTTGGATAGTCGGCAGGTGATTGACGGTGTCTGTTTGGATCCGCGTATTGGTAATCACTATAACAACCCAAGCTTTGGCTACGGCGGTTACTGCTTGCCCAAAGATACGAAGCAGCTATTGGCCAACTACGAAGATGTACCCAGTAATATCATCCGAGCCATTGTTGATTCCAATACAACGCGCAAAGACTTTATTGCTGACTCGATCATTCGTAAGAACCCTAAGGTCGTCGGTATCTACCGGCTAGTGATGAAAACGGAATCAGATAACTTCCGTGCTTCTGCGATTCAAGGGGTGATGAAACGCATCAAAGCGAAGGGGATTGAGGTTGTCGTTTACGAGCCCGCGCTGGAGGGTGATGAGTTCTTCAAGTCACGTGTGATTAAAGACCTCGCCCAGTTTAAAGCCGAAAGTGATGTGATTATCGCTAACCGTCGTTCTGATGCACTCAGCGATGTCGCGGATAAAGTTTACACGCGCGACCTGTTTGGTAGTGACTGATGGACACCCAAATGATCTTGGACCGCCTGAAGCGATTAGCGGCAAACCACGAGGGTATCGAGGTTGTTTGGCTGTACGGATCACGAGCCACAGGGCAAGAGCAGCCTGATAGCGATTTTGACCTCGCGATAGCATTTTGCGA
>JABXHP010000327.1 GCA_013373575.1 Oceanospirillaceae bacterium
ATATTCTGCATAGACGAAGATAAGAAATAATCTTAGTGACATTTATACATTGGCATGACACTTGTATATCGCTTTGCACTTATACATGACGGCACCCAAGCGGTCCTTGAACATACCCCGGAGAAGAATAATGAAACTAACACCAGCCGATCACAGCTTTATGACCGTTTGTGAATTTGAGGCGATCGATATGTCCACGTCTGGGCTGATTGAGGCGATGAAGGAAGAGACAAATTTGCTAAATCGCAGAGCAGACTACTCAATGCATGCGGTGCGCAGATCATACCTGCGACTCGCCGCCTACCGTGACGTACTGCACACCCGCCAAAACCAGATTGCTCGGTACGCCTAGGTCTTAAGCAGCTTAACAGACTTTAGTAACAACCCGCCTTTGCGGGCTACAGACCGCGGCTCAACCTAGGTACACTTAGCCTGAATCACAATTTAGCTAAGTACTGGGAAGCCGCCTGTGGCAAGCATAAACCTTCTAGACGATCTTCGAAGCCGTATCCAGAGTGTTATTGTGGGGCAAGAGGCGCTTATTGATAAGATGCTGATCGCCATGCTTGCGGGTGGACACGTTCTGCTAGAGGGGCCACCGGGACTTGCCAAGACAACCCTAGTACACGCCTTAGCTGCAGGTGTCGATGCAAGCTTTCAGCGGGTTCAGTTTACGCCTGATTTAATGCCATCGGACCTAACCGGCAGCGAGATATTCGAGCCCAGCAACTCAAGCTTTCGCTTCATCGCGGGACCTCTATTTCATGAAATTCTATTAGCGGATGAGATCAACCGCGCACCACCCAAGGTCCAGTCAGCACTACTGGAGGCGATGGCTGAACATCAGATCACTATTGCGGGTAAGACCCACCGGCTTCCCGATATCTTTATGGTGCTTGCAACGCAGAACCCTCTCGAGCAGTCTGGCACCTACCCGCTACCTGAAGCGCAACTCGACCGTTTTCTCTTCAAGATCGTACTGCAGTACCCCAGCTTAGAGGAGGAGGTTGAGATTACTCGACGTGCGCGCCGAGCTTATGAGGGGCACGTTGAAGCCGGAGTCCAAGCGCTGTTTCAGCCCGCCGATCTACTGAAATTGCGCGAGCAGTTAAACGCCATCCATATCGACGAGCGTATCGAGCGCTTCGCAGTAAAGCTGGTCGCAGCAACCCGCAACCTGGGCGACTATATACCCGAATGGAGCGACCACCTTCGCGCCGGAGCATCACCGCGCGCCTCCATAAGCCTTCTTCGAGCCAGTACAGCGCGTGCCGCACTGCTGGGCCGAGACTATGTGTTACCGGAGGATATCATCACGCTTGCACCTGACACCCTGCGCCACCGCATTCAACTCAACTTCTCTGCCCGCGCCGAAGGCGTCAGCGAAGAGGCCCTGATTGCTGGGCTGATTGATGTGCTCCCTGCACCTTGAGCGATGAGTGATCTGGGTTCGAAACAGCCCCTGCTGGATGAACAGAGCCTCAATCGGCTCTTGGCAGGACGCGCTGGCCTGACGCCGATGTTCCCTAAGGCCGCATCCCTTCAGGGGCGTGCTGGAGCTATTTCCGTAGATCGCCCAGGAAGCGGTATGGAGTACGATGACCTGCGCCCTTTCCAAATAGGGGATGATCCTAAACGTATAGATTGGCGTGCCACAGCGCGTTCCCAGCAAACGCTGGTGCGCAGTTACCTTAGCGAGTTTCAGCAGCCGATATACCTGTTAGTGGATCGAGGCGCGAGCATGCGTTTTGGTACCGAGCGACACCTCAAGGTAACTCAGGCCGTACGACTAGCGCTAACGCTTGCGGGCATCTATCACCAGAGTGGTTACGAGGTCGGTGGCATCCTGTTGAATCCTACACCGCGAGGGTACAACGCCAGCCACAGCCTGGACGCTCTGCGTCAGTTTGCGCTGGAGCTAGCCTCTGCCTGCCCCCCCATAGAGCCAAGCAACTTAGATTGGAGGCAGATCTTTGCGCTGTTAAAGGAGCTTACGCCCCAAGGCGCGAAACTCATCCTGCTGTCGGACTTTCTCGACCTCAACGCACCTGCCGCAAAGATGCTGGGTGAACTTGCCCAGCATAGGGATGTTAAGGCTATCTGTGTACGAGATCCGATGGAGCTGCAGCCGCCCAGTTTTGACGCCCTGCGGCTGGACTGGGGAAGACAATCTATAAGTACACACAGTGGCACGCAGAGCACCCAACTTCTGGCAGCGATTGAAACACATCAAAAAAATCTGCGGAGGCACTTTGCACGCTCGGGCGTTGAGCTGAGTGAACTGCTTACCTCAGTCGATCAGTTCGGTGACGATTGGCTAAGGAGTCTGCTGTGACCCAACAACTGCTTAGCTTGGCCGATATTCTGCCTCCTGGTGACGCAATGCAGAGCACATCGGTTCTCAATGTCGCTCTGAATTGGATAAGTGACATGCCAGCAGTTGCTGTTGTCCCCCTGCTGATAGCTTTGCTGGTAGGCAGAATCTGGCGCCAACGATCTAACCCTATCGCGGTCATCCGCAGAGCACTCAAGCGCGGTGAACTTTCACCCCGCGAAGCGGCACATCGTTTAGCAGCTTTTCAGCCCTCTGAGCAGCTCGATAAACTGCGCTTCCAGAGGGTCGAGCCAGAAGTACACGCGGTACTACAACTTCTCAAGAGCGACGTAGAGCATGAGTGATTGGTCATTGGCACAGAGTTATTGGCTCGGTTTGCTACCTCTACCTCTGCTCCTTTATCAGTTTCGTCGGCGCACCAGAGCCCATTGGCCGCAGCTGCTGCCCAAGCTTGCCCTGCGCTTCCCTGCGCTTCAAACGTTGAACCTTGGACAGAGTTCAGCGCAAACAGACAACTATCAACCCCAGAACGAACGCACTCTCCTACTGGCACTGTTACTATTCATCTTCGCTCTGGCACAGCCGATTCATTACAGTGGCGCCAGCATATCGACAGATACCAGTGAGCCCGTGGACCTCGTCTTGTTGGTCGACACCAATATCACAATGGTGATAGAGGACTACGAAGTAGATGGTGAGCTAGTCAGCCGAATGGAGCTCACCCAGCAACTGTTGTCGCGCTTCATTGCTGAGTTTGGTGGCTCCCAGATGGGGCTTTCACTGATGGGTGACCCACCACTACATTGGCTACCGTTTACACCCGACCGAGAGGCACTGCAAGACGCCGTAACACGCCTGCGCCCGGCTATCGCGGGACGACTCTCGGACATGGCCGCATCGCTGCAACTGGTGCGCGAGCACTACCTTGAAGCTGGCAATCTAAAGGTCGACGACGAGCCTCAAATGAGCCGGGTTGTTGTAATGATAACCGACTCAAGCCTACAACTCGGTTCGATATCACCGCAGCAGGCGGCAACAGCACTGAGGGAGTCTGGCGCGTTTCTCTATGTCATAGCCATCGGTACCAGCGGGCAGGATGGGGCACACACCCTGGCCAGCGACACCAACTTTGTCTATGAGCCAGTCGATCTAAGGTTGCTGACAGAGGTCGCTCAGGCAGGCCGCGGTGAGCTATTTCACGCCACCGATTTGAACGCCTTCAGAGAGGCTCTGGAGCAGATCGAAACTAGACACCGCGTCACTCCGGATCGAGAGCAAGAGCCCAAGCTGCGCCTTAACAGAGCGCTCTACCCTATCCCTCTGGCATTGGGAGCGCTGCTGCTTATCTACTCTCTGCTAGGCCCTAGCCTCAGACTGAGGCACCAAGCATGAGCCTATTCACTTCACTCTACTGGCGCGAACCGCTGTGGCTCCTGCTGATACTGTTACCAGTGGTACTCTCTCTGCTTCAGCGCCGAAGACTGCTTCATCTGCGCCGCCAGATGATGGATGAGCGATTAAAACCTTGGGTTGAGTCCAAAGCTTCAACCGCCGCAGAGTTGCGCTTAAAAGCACCCTTCATTGCTGCCTGGCTGCTATTAGCCGTTGCGCTTAGCGGTCCAAGAACAGCCTTGCTAATTCCACCCGCACTGCAGGGCCCAATGGGCGAGCTTATCTTCATAACCGACCTATCAGGCTCGATGGAGGCGCAGGATACTGAGCTAAACCAGAGACCTCAAGCGAGGCGTGACGCGGCAACTCGACTGGCCCAAAAATGGAATGACGAGATTGGAGAACGGTTAGAGATCGGTTTAACGGTTTTTGCTGGCGACCCACACCATCTTCTTCTGCCAAGCAGCGATACCTCACTTAGAGCCCACTTTCTCGAACAGCTAGTTGCTCTACAAGCACCGACTCTGGGAAATAATCTTAGTGCGGCCCTGGTTAGGGCCGCCCAAGCCTTGTCATCAGAGGCAGAGGTTAACTACCTAGTGCTGTTTACCGATGGCGACATTGAGCCTGAACAGCGACGTTCCACAGTGCAGACACTGGAAAACCTTCTCAGCGATAGGGCTGAACTCAGTCTCAAAATCATCGGTATTGGCGGCACTGAAGCGATTCGGCTCAAGGATGGCAATACAACCCGCTTAGAGTACGCCTGGTTACGCCAACTCGCCGAGCACCCAAGGGTTGAGTATCTCAACCTGCTGCAAGCTGACCAGACCGACTTATCCCAACTCTTAGATCTCCCCGCGGCAAGGATCGCGCCTGATCAGCAGGATGAGGTGATCTGGAATGAGTGGTTCCCACTACCGCTAATGCTCGCCATTGGCGCTCTGCTCTTAGGTCTCTGGGTAGCGGGACGCTCAGGAGGAGATTATGCCTAGGTATGGGCCCGCACTCCTTGCGCTACTATCGCTTGTTGGCACAGGCGTTGTGGCTGCTGCGAGCAATGAGAGCAGCTATCGCAGCGCCTTTGCTGCCGGAGTTAGTTGCTATGAGCAGCAAGATTACCTCTGTGCCCAACGCAACTTTGCGACGGCTGCTTGGGCGGCGCAGAGTGCTCAGCAGAGAGGGCCAGCCCTGTTCAACTTGGGCAATTCTCACTTTTTTAGTGCCGAATTCAAACAGGCAGAAATTCTATTTCGTGAGGCGGGGCTGAATGGGGTTGATGCCGAATTGGTAGAGATCAATCGCAGCTTCGCCTCAAGTCTGGCTGACTCCTTTGAGCAAGAGCTCGAAGATCTGCGCAAGTCAGGCTTCAAAGCGCAGTGGCGCTCACAAGCGAGCCCAATGCCCGATGAGCTAACCGAGCGACTCGCATCCGGTCTCTACCTATCCCGACAGCTGGATACCAACCCAGCGGTCGGAGCGCTTTCGGCCCTACAACTCTCAAATAGAGAACTCGAACAGTTACTGCGGGCCAGTGCTGAGCGAATCGAGGCGCGACTGGCGGGGGGCGAATCGCCCTACCAACAGCGCTGGATAGAGCGCCAATCAAGCGAGGAGCCCGGCAGTACCGCACAGCTTTTCAATCGGCTCTTACCCCTGGAGATAGGCCTGCCTAACCGCACAAACCCAACGCCTCTGGAGCGCGAAGGGCAGCGACCATGGTAGCCCTGTATCGGCTCTCTGTGGCCCTAATGATGCTTTGCAGCCTAATCGCAAAGGCAGCTGAGCTGAACGTAGTTAGCGAGAATTCTGAACCGGAGCTTGGTAAAGCGCTAAATGCGAAGATTATCTACCAAGGTGCTGGCGCTGTAGCTCAGGCAAATTTGCAGCGCTGGCAGGGGGACTTTTTCATCGATCGACGCCGACTAGAGACCGAGCAACTGGCTGATGGAGCGGTCCGCACCACCGAAACCCTGCGACTCTTCCCTCGCCGTTCTGGTTCGCTGACGCTCTATAGCTTGGCACTTGGCGGCGCCATTTCGGAACCTGTAGAGGTGAGCGTTATGCCCGCGCTGCGCAATGGCATAGACGGAACACCAGAGTGGCAGAAGTTGCCGCAGCAGGTGTGGCAGGGTGAAACATTTACCAACTGCGTGCACATGGCGATGTTTGATGCCCGCAATAACATGAAGCTGGAGACTCCGGACTTCAGATCCTTCAGAGTGGTGGCGCTCGAAGAGCAACGGGAGTCAAGCGCGACGGTGGAGAAGACTCATCAGTGCTGGAAACTGACCGCGCTGGAGACGGGGCCTCAGCAACTCGAGCTCCCCCCGGTGATACAACGCGGTAGAGGTCAGTGGACTTTCTACCTGCCACTTCAGAGCGTTGAGGTACTCCCCTTACCCAGCTATCTGCCGCCGGGCGTGGCGATAGGCAAACCCGATTTGGCGGTTGAGCAGGATGGTGATAACTGGCGAGTAAGCCTATATCTCAACGATAATCTGGCGGCAGAAGCCTATGGTCTGCGCGCGAGCATCGCATCAGTAAGTGGAATAGCAACCGATCAGGTCGAAGTTCAGGTTAGCAGTGAAGCTAACACGGGCAGATCCTATCAACTATTTAGCGCCCCTCTACCGACTTGGCTTTGGGGGTTTGGGAAGGCGCAGCGGTTAGCCCTACGCTATTTCGATACCGAGGCTGGAATGCTCAGAACCCTAGAGGTCGATCTACCTAAGCTTTGGCGTACGCCGGGCTGGTTCATGGCTCTTCTGGCGTTTCTATTTCTGTTGATCGCGCTTCCTATTGGTTTGAAAGTTCGCAAAGCCATGCGAGATTGGCGCGAGCAACAGCGCTTTAGACGCGCGGTAAAACAGGCCTCGACGGCAGAGCAACTCAGGCAAACACTGCTAAAACAGGGCTCCTCGAAAACCCTGCATCACTGGGCGGAGCGCTCTGGGCTCAAAAATGCCGATAGTATCGCTAAGGACATCAACACCCTCTGCTTTTCACAGAAGCCCCTCTCGCCCAAGCAGACCCACTTACTAGAGCAGGTGAAAGCTGCACTGCTGGGATAACGATGATTCAGCGGGAGGAGCTACTCAACTGTGTATCTCGCGGGAGCTTGAGGGATATGAGGGTAGCGGCGAGAAGAGAACCACTAGAGATCCACAGGCACGCCTGTAACCCCTCGCTACCCATACCTGCCCACTGAAACACCCAGCCAGAGAGCAGCGTACCAAGCAAGCGCCCAAGCGCATTGGACATGTAGTAGAAGCCAACATCGAGGGAGACTCCATCACGTCCGGCATAACTGACTATTAAGTAGGAGTGAAGTGATGAGTTGACCGCGAAGAGCGCACCGAACAGCAGCAAGCCAACAATGATCGAAAGTTGAGTATCCATCCCCAACATTAACGCCAGCGCAATCAAACCCGGCAGAAGTGTCAAAGCTGCCGCCCAAGCCACTGCTGCCGAGCCACCCGGCACTCTGCCCTCTGACTTGCCAGTCAGACGCGGAGCGAGCGCCTGAACAGTACCGTAGCCAATGATCCAAAGCGCTAGAAAGCCGCCGGTTTGGGTGTGGTTCCAGCCGAGTGTCTGTGACAGAAAAACCGGTAGTGCTACCACAAACCAGACATCGCGCGCACCAAATAGAAACATGCGCGCAGCTGAGAGTATGTTAATTGGCCCGCTTTTAGAGAAGATATCGCGAAATTTAGGTTTTGCTTTTGCGCGGCCCAAATCTTGGCGCAACAGTACTAGGCTCAGCAGCCACACTAGCGTCAGCACGACAGCCATCGCTGCAACAGCACCGGCAAACTCCAACCACATCAGCAGTGCACCGCCCAAAAAGAAACCCACCCCTTTTAAGGCATTCTTAGAGCCAGTTAATAACGCAACCCAAGTGTAGAGCCGTCCCTGCGCATCGCTGGGGAGAAGTAGTTTAATCGAGCTCTTTGCGCTCATTTTATTGAGATCTTTGGCAACCCCAGAGAGCGCTTGCGCCATCATCACCCAAACAACCGTGAGCCACTCAGGCGGTACCAGCAGCATACTTAGGGCAACCACCTGCAGCCCTAAACCGATATTCATTGTGCGATTGAGCCCCAAACGGGCCCCCAACCAACCACCGACGAGGTTAGTTACAACCCCGAATACCTCGTAGAAGAGAAACAGAAAAGCGATCTCTAGTGGTGCGTAGCCCAACTGATGAAAGTGCAACACCACCAGCATGCGCAGTGCACCGTCGGTTAGGGTAAATGCCCAGTAGTTACCCGTTACAACTAGATACTGACGAATCGCAGGAGAGAGCTGGCTCAGCACTTAGGCACGACCCACCTTGAGCGCCAGCTCGGCTGTGCGGTTGGCGTATCCCCACTCGTTGTCGTACCAAGCGTAGATCTTCACCTGGGTGCCATTAATAACCATCGTGGAAAGCGCATCAATGACACTTGAGCGAGGATCTGTTCTGTAGTCGATAGAGACAAGGGGGCGCTCTTCGTAGCCTAGAATACCTTGGAGTTCAGATTCGGCAGCCGCCTTAAGAAGCGCGTTCACCTCCTCTGCAGTCGTCTCGCGTTCCACTTCAAACACACAGTCGGTCAGCGACGCATTTGTTAGAGGTACGCGTATCGCGTGGCCATTCAACTTGCCTTTGAGCTCAGGGAAGATATGAGTGATCGCTGTCGCCGAGCCCGTTGTGGTGGGAATCAGGCTCGAACCGCAAGAGCGTGCGCGACGCAGATCTTTGTGCGGCGCGTCGATAATCGTCTGGGTATTAGTGATGTCATGGATAGTCGTCATAGAACCATGTTTGATCCCTAAATTCTCATGTATCACTTTAACAACTGGCGCCAAGCAATTGGTTGTACAGGATGCTGCTGTAACAATAGCGTGCAGTTGAGGGTTGAACAGGTGATCATTAATACCCATAACACAGTCGAGAACCCCATCCTGTTTCACCGGTGCTGTCACCACCACACGCTTTACCCCCTGATCCAAGTACGCCTGCAGCGACTCTCTGCTTTTGAACTTACCGCTCGCCTCAATCACGAGGTCACAGTCAGACCAGTCGGTCTCACAAAGTGCTTTGTTACCTGTGCATGGAATCTCTACAGAACCGATCAGCATCGTTTGACCCTGATGAAGCGCTTCGTGCTGCCAGCGCCCATGTACAGAGTCGAAGTTAAGAAGATGGGCAAGGGTAGCAGCGTCACCGGCAGGGTCGTTGATCTTTACAATCTCAATATCCTCTGCGTCATAAATTGCGCGCATTGTGAGGCGCCCCATACGACCAAAACCGTTGATACCCACTCGTATTGCCATCTTCTCTCTCCGCAAAATAGACGCCTAACTCTAGCCACATCGCACTCTAGCGCGGCTTTGTGACACGTATATTACAACAGTACAAACCTACTATATGAAAACTTTTCTAGGCTCAAAAGCGGTCAGAATCGCTCTATCCCCTACACTTGGATCAAGAGGATTTTTTACGATGGAAAAAGAGATATACAGCCTGCGCAGCCAGTTTGAAATTGGCTTGGTTACAGACACGCTGGTGATGCTGCTCGATCGAGGTGCACGGGTACCACTGATTGCAGATATGCCACAGGTGATACCCATGTTACGTGGTCTGTTAGAGGGAGGCCTGCGACACCGGCATGTCTACTGTCGCGATACCGATGGCGTCTACACCGAAGTGGTTGTATTCAAGGAGCGCTACGACCTAGAGCTTATCGAATCGGCTTCTCAGATTCGCCATTTCAATAGAGTTCTAGCCAAAGACTCGACGCTTTAAGCTGCGCTTCGAACTACCACTCCTGCATGGCAGCGCGTTGGCGCGAAATCAATGAGTAGAGCTCCGAGTAGAGCGTTGAGAGAGGCAGTTCAGGTGCCGCCGCTCTGCCCGGTTCAATCTGCACCAAACTTATCTCCGATGAGCCAGACGAGCGTGAAGGTTTTGAGGGTTTCGCGCCCCAACACTGTGCATAGCGCTGCTGCAACTGATTGAGCCAAGAGTCTGGCGTCTCTGCTAGCACCTCAAACTCGGTCGCCTCAGAGGTGCTCTGCCCCTGAGTCTGCTGTGCCGCAATTAGATCCTCAAGTGTATCAATCGTCTCAGTCGGCAGTGAGTAGCGCTCCGCTATTTCACGCCGGTAGGCATGCAGGGCCACCGCAAGGTGGAAAGCGATGCCCGCCTCAAAGGCGCTAACCTCAAGTTCTTGGCTCCAACCACCAGACTCAGCCGCCTGCTCCAGCTGCTTGAGCTGGATACGAGCGAAACTGAGCGCGCGATTGGTGCGGTTTGTGTACTGTTCGGCCAAGATTACTTGCTCTTCTTCTTGGAGTGCTCGATGCTCCAACCTTTGTCCGTGTAGTAAGCTTTCCAGCCAGTCGCCTTGCCATCCTTTTCGGTCAGCAGGTACTGCTCTTTGGTCTTGCGACTGTAGCGAATCTGCGCCGGATTCTTATCCTCATCGTACTGCGGGCCATCCAGCAGGAAGTGGTACTTAGAATCTATCTCCGCGCGATGCGGAATCAACTCAATCACCAGCGGTGCGCGGGTCTCACGATTGCGCGGGAACTGGCTAGCAGCAAGGAATAGACCGGAGGCACCATCACGCAATACGTAGGTGTCATCAACCTTTTGACACTTCAGCTCCGGCATCGGCACTGGATCGATCTTTGGTGGCGCCACTTCGCCACTGCGGAGCAGTTTGCGGGTGTTTTTACACTCGCTGCTGGTACAGCCAAAGAACTTACCGAAGCGTCCGGTTTTGAGCTGCATCTCGCTACCGCACTTGTCACACTCGATGGTCGGACCATCGTAGCCTTTAATCTTGAAGCTGCCCTGTTCCACTTCGAAGCCGGAGCAGTCTGGGTTGTTACCACAGACATGCAACTTGCGGTTGGCATCGATCAGGTAGGAGTCCATAGCGTTGTCACAGATGCTGCAACGGTGCTTGTTACGCAGGATGCGTGACTCCTCTTCGTCGTCACCATCTACCGACACAACCTCGTCACCGGGGATCAGGTTGATCGTCGTTTTACAGCGCTCTTTTGGCGGCAAGGCGTAACCTGAACAGCCGAGGAATACGCCCGTGCTCGCTGTTCGAATCATCATCTTGCGGCCGCAATCAGGACAGTCGATATCAGTCTCGGTTGGATCATTCGCGCGCATTCCGCCTTCGGCTGACTGCGCCTGTTCTAACTCAGTCTCAAACTGCTCATAGAAACGATTTAGCAGCGCCTTCCACTCGATATCACCCTCGGCGACATCATCAAGCTGCTCTTCCATGCGAGCGGTAAAACTGAAGTCCATGAGGTCAGGGAAGGATTCAGCCAAACGGTCGGTGACGATGTCGCCCATCTTCTTGGCGTAGAAACGGCGGTTTTGCACCTCGACGTAGCCGCGATCCTGGATAGTGGAGATGATTGCAGCGTAAGTTGATGGGCGGCCAATGCCGCGCTTCTCCAGCTCCTTGACTAAGCTCGCCTCAGTGAAGCGCGGTGCCGGCTTGGTAAAGTGCTGACTCGGATCGAGCTGCTGCAGCTTAAGGCTATCGCCAACAGAAACATCCGGCAGAATCACATCCTCATCGCTCTTCGAGCGCGCTGACATGACACGGGTGTAACCGTCGAACTGCAGTACACGGCCTTTAGTAACAAGTTCAAAATCACCAGCGTTTACGGTCAAACGAGTGCTCAGATAACGAGCAGGGACCATCTGACAAGCCAAAAATTGACGCCGGATCAGGTCATAGAGGCGCACGGCATCGTGCTCCATGCCACTCAGCTGGTCGGGCTCAACATTCACATCGGACGGGCGAATCGCCTCGTGCGCCTCCTGTGCCCCCTCTTTCGAGCTGTAGCGGATGGGTGCATCCGGTAGGTAACTCTCGCCGTAGTTGCCCTGAATGTATCCGCGGGCAGCTTCAACCGCCTCAGCGCTTAGGTTGGTCGAGTCGGTACGCATATAGGTGATGTAACCCGCCTCATAGAGACGCTGAGCCAACATCATCGTCTTCTTAACACCGAATCCAAGACGCGTGCTCGCAGCCTGCTGCAGTGTCGAGGTGATAAAGGGGGCCGAAGGCTTACTCGAGGTCGGACGATCCTCACGTGCAGCAACCTTGAAAGCCTGAGGCTTGAGTGCTGCGACAATCTCATTAATCTGCGCCTCAGAGGTTGGGCGGAAAGCTGCGCCTGCCTGCTTAGTCACCTCAAGGCGCAGCTGATCCTCACCGGCGGTGAGCGTATCCGCGTGCAGCTCCCAGTACTCATCGGGGATGAAGGCGCGAATTTCACGTTCGCGCTCTACCACCAAACGCACAGCAACAGACTGCACACGACCCGCAGATAACCCACGCGCCACTTTTTCCCAAAGTAGTGGCGAGACCATATAGCCTACCACCCGGTCTAGGAAACGGCGTGCCTGTTGGGCGTTAACGCGATTTAGATCCAGTGTGCCCGGCTCTTCGAACGCTGCGTTGATCGCTTTTTTAGTGATCTCGTTGAAAACCACGCGCTTGTAGCGGCCCTCGTCACCCCCAATCGCTTCGCGCAGATGCCAAGCGATCGCCTCCCCCTCGCGGTCCAAATCGGTTGCGAGATAGATTTCGTCAGCCTTTGCAGCAAGCTTGCGCAGTTCATCAACCACCTTCTCCTTGCCCGGCAGCACCTCGTAGTGAGCGGACCAATCCTTTTCAGGGTCGATACCCATACGGCCGATAAGCTGCTCTCGCGCTTTATTGCGCTTGTAGATAGCCTTCTCTTCCGGGCTCATCTTGCGCGTCCTTGCCGCCTGCGCTGCGCGCTCTTTCGGGTCGCTCTTGCTGGCGCTGCCGCTGGTGGGAAGATCACGAATATGACCCACACTCGATTTCACCACATACTGGCTACCGAGGTACTTATTGATTGTCTTGGCCTTGGCCGGTGACTCGACTATAACGAGGGTTTTTCCCATCGAACTCTTCCCTTTGGGTTTCAGCAACCTTTTTAGCAATAGTTGCAAACCTGTAATGGTGTCAAGAGGCAGGTGCTCTTATTCGCAATGGGCGCTACAATACTGCCGACAATTTAGATTGCAACCCCAAACTATTTTTCGAGTCGCTACTTATATATGTATAACGACAATTTTATATACGTCGTCATTCTTATCGCGGTGCTCCTGGCAGCATTGGGATTGAACGCTTTTATCGACTTCCGTAATGACCTTAACAAGAAGCGTCGGGAGCGTCTCAAGTGGCTTTCAGAGCAGTCCTCACACACGCTTAACGCGCTCTCCATACTCAAGCAGGCGGGCTGTCGACCAGATATCGTGGAGAAACTCGATCAGCACGCAATGTCGCTGATTGAGGAGATGATTGCGCTCAGTCCCAAACTCAATATGGGTGCTCCAGACCCTGCTGAGGCAGCCGGCGCAGTAGAACCCCAATCACTCACCAGCGACCGCGCTATTAAACGGGCGCAGATCTACATTAAGTTTGCCGAAAAGCTGATGATTGAACTGGCCCGCGGTGGGCGTATCACCATGCAGCTGGCACAATCCTACAAGCAGGAGCTGAGCTGGCTAAGCGTCACAGTCGTTGCCGATGGCCACATCAATCAGGCCAAAGCGCTGGAAGCCTCGGGCGCAATGTTGCCTGCACTGTCGCATCTTAAACACGCGAAAGCCGTGGTGGTGCGCGCTATGGTTGGCGCCGACCTCAAGCAGAGTCGATTACAAACCCTGCAAGCGGACATTAATCGTCTCGAAGCGATAGCGCAGCCGCAGAAGCCGCGCACACCTCGAGCTATTTAGACTGCAGCGAAACGCGGCACACGCTCTCCTGACTCGAGCTCCACCTCTTCGGTAAACATCGTCAGTGGCCTCACCCAGAGACTGAAGTCGCCGTAGAGCGTGCGGTAAACCACCATCCACTCCTCCGTCTCTGAGTGGCGCGCGGTGCCAATAACCTCATAATCATTACCTTTATAGTGGCGGTAGATACCCGGTTTTAAATCGTTCATAGCTCCTCCTTTTTGACGACAGGGCTTTAAAGCTTCCTGGCCACAGCTTGTTTAGCGAAGTTAGCCAGCTCATCGAGTGCGCCAGGTCGCTCCGGCTCACGCCAGTAGAGGCAGAGATGGAGGCTATCTGACTCAACAGCATCAACTTCCTTCGGCAGTGAAACCAACCACTCTGAAAGCTGCTGTAAGCGAGCTTGCGCCAGCGTATGTTCACCTCGAACCCAACTCCACCCTGGGGGTAATCCATCCTGTGCCAGCGTCTCTATGCGAGCGACTGTCCAGCCGACAAACTGGTCGCGCTCTTTACGATCAAGTCCCGTGCGGCCGTAGCGGTAGAGCGGTCTATTCAGCTCCTCACCCTCGGTCTCTCCCTTCGCGCGCGGCAAGCTGAGTTTCCCCAGCGATACTTGGAAACCCAGTTTACGCGCATCAAGACGTAGTTTGGACTGAAAACGCTGCCGAGGTGTGGGCATGACCCACATCATGGAACCGATCAGAGACATCATAATCAGGACGATAATTGCCCATTTCATCCGCTATTTCTCCAGCTTTATGCTAAACCTTACAAAGAACGCTACTCATAACGACCTTGGCAGGAGAGCCACAATGGCAAACTACAAACGTGTACTCGTCGCAGTCGATCTCACAGACGATAGCGACCAGGTATTGCAGCGCGCTGTCGATATCGCCGAAAGAAACGGCGCGGCACTGCATATTATTCATGTCATCGAAATTATCAGTTTCGCGTATGGCGGTGACGTTCCGATGGATCTTACCAGCTTGCAGGAGCAAATTGATAAACATGCCAACGAACGCATGAAAGCCAAGGCAGAAGCGTTAAATTACCCGGTAGAGGAGACGCTAGTCGCAACCGGCAACACTGAGGAGGAGATTCACCAACACGCCGACAAGATTGGTGCCGATCTGATTGTAATCGGCTCACACGGCCGCCACGGTTTGGCGCTGGTTCTTGGCTCTACCTCAAACGGCGTACTGCACGGTGCCAAGTGCGACATCCTCGCCGTACACCTCAAAGAGCAGGGCTAACCCCCCTCCTGCATCGCCTCCAGCTCGACCCAGCGCTCCATCAACTCTTCAAGGCGCTGCTCGAGCTGGGATAGTTTAGCCAACTCTGCCGCGACACTTTCATGGTCCTTCTGATAGAAGTCAGACGCACTACACACAGCCTGCTGCGCCTCCACCTCTGACTCTATCTCCTCCAACAACTGCGGCAGAGCATCAAGTTCACGCTGAAGTTTGTAGGAGAGCTTCGTTGAGCTGCGTTTCGGCTTATCCGCCACCTTGGTTGCCTCGGCTACGGCAAACTCAACCGCTTCCTCAACTGGCGCCGGACGCTGGCGCACCCAGTCGCTGTAGCCGCCAACATACTCGCTAATCTTACCCTCGCCCTCAAAGACGATCGTGCTGGTTACGATATTGTCGAGGAACTGGCGATCGTGGCTGACGAGCAGAAGCGTACCTTGGTACTCCGTCAGAATCTCCTCTAAAAGCTCGAGCGTTTCGACGTCTAGGTCGTTGGTCGGCTCATCGAGCACCAACAGGTTAGAGGGCTGACTGAATAGCTTCGCTAACATCACGCGGTTGGTCTCTCCACCTGAGAGCGCCTTAACCGGAGTACGGGCGCGCTCGGGCGTGAAGAGGAAATCCTGCAGGTAGCTGATGATATGGCGCGAGCGGCCGTTAATATCGATACTCTCACGCCCACCGGAGACGTTATCAATAATGCTCTTCTCGGGGTCTAGCTGACCGCGCAACTGATCGAAGTAACCCACGACCAGCTGTGAGCCGATACGCACTGACCCTTGATCGGGCTCCTGCTGTCCCAGAATGACACGCAGCAGCGAACTCTTGCCAGCACCATTGGGGCCAATCAAGCCGATACGGTCACCGCGCTGAATGCGCAGGCTGAACTGGTCGATAATCTTCTGCTCGCCAAAGTTAAGGTTCACCCCCTTGAGCTCGGTGACCAACTTACCGGAACGCACTGCCTCTTCTACATCGAAGCGCGCTTTGCCCTGGCGCTCACGACGCTCCGCACGGTCTACCCGAAGCTGTTTGAGAGCGCGTACGCGCCCCTCATTACGGGTGCGTCGAGCCTTAATACCCTGGCGTATCCAGCGCTCCTCTTGTGCCAACTTTTTATCAAACTCAGCATTGTGACGCGCTTCGTCCTCCAGCATCTTCTGCTTGCGCTCAAGATACTGAGTGTAATTACCCGGGAAAGAGGCGATGGAACCGCGGTCGAGTTCAACGATACGTGTTGCAATGCGATCCACTAGCGCTCGGTCATGGGAGATAAAGAGGAGGCCGCCACGGAAGTTTAGTAGCACCTGTTCGAGCCATTCGATAGTCTCAATATCAAGGTGGTTGGTGGGCTCATCAAGCAGCAGCAGGTCCGGCTGCTGTACCAGTGCAGCCCCCAGCGCGGCACGTCTGCGCCAACCACCCGAGAGCTCCGACATAAGCTTATCCGCCGGCAGGTCCAGCTCGGTCATTACACGTTCAAGTCGCTGCTCGAGGTACCAGGCATCGCTCGCCTCTAGCTCATGCTGCAAGCGTTCAAGCGCAGAGAGGTCGGCTGACTCACCCTGTTCCAACAACTTATCGTACTGCTGCCGCAGCGCTTGTAAGTCAGCCAAACCCTCGGCCACCACTGAGCGCACCGAGCGCTCGTCGGCAGCGGGTAGCGACTGAGGTAGCTCTGCTATGCGCGCGGTTGGATCTCGGCGGTAGGTACCGGAATCGAGATCTTGGCGTTTCGCTACGATACTGAGCAGAGTTGATTTGCCCGCACCATTGGAACCCACCAGCGCAACACGCTCACCCGCTTCAATCTGCAGGTCAACATGATCTAGGATCGCTCTGGGCCCCAGGCTTAGACAAACTTGATCAAACTGAATTAACGCCATCGATTTTCCACCGCAAAATAGAGGTGGCGTAGTGTACCCCATGCTACACTGAAGGAAACAGCTAACAGACAGAGATTATGCTGAGCCTGCTACGTCGAAAAGCGATCATACCAAGCCTGTTGTTCGGCCTGATGCAGTTGAATTTCGCTGCACCCTCCGCTGCCGACGCTGCAATAGAACAACAGCGCAACCAGTTCCTGCAGCTCGAGAAGCGTGCTAAAAGTGGCAACCTTCAAGTGACCGACCCTGAGCTCGCGGCACTGCGCAATTATCCGCTCTACCCCTATCTTGAATACAACCGTATCGTAGCGCTTGGTTCTGCCATTAGCGAGGCCGAGCTCAAGCGTTTTCGGGCACAGTTTCCAGACTCACATCTAGACCGGCTAATCCGCTCAAGACTGATGGATAATCTAATCAGACAAGGCCGCTGGCAGACTTTTGCGAGCTACTACTTGGAGCTTAACTCTCCGAGTGACACAGAGCAGTGTCTATACGCCCGTTCTCTCTACCGCAAAGGCGACGAGCAGGCGGCGTATGAGATGGGGCGCGCACTCTGGGTGGTAGGACGTTCACAGGATAAGGCCTGCGACCCGCTCTTCACCGAGATGCGAGCAGAGGGTGAATTGACGAGTGCGCTAGCCTTAGAGCGCGTGCTTAACGCACTGGATACAAACCGATCTAGCCTGGCGACCTATGCCAAACGTTTTATTACCGACCCGGGTCTAGAGAACATCGCCAGAGATGCCTTTGCCATCTATCGCAACCCCGAAAAGGTGGTCCAGTTGAGCCGCGGCATGCGCGGCGAACTACAAGCTCGGCTGCAGAATATCGCCGTTCAACGCGCCTACAGGCAGGACCGTGAACGCGCCTATAAATTGATCGTAGATTTAGGCGAACTCTACAACCTCTCTGAGGAGAACGTTAAGCTACTCGGCCGTGTCGGGATAAGAATTGCCAAAGAGCTTGAGCCCAAAGATCGCCCCCGCCTCGCTTTGCTCGACCCCAACTATGCCAGCGGCGAGCTAACAGAGTGGCGTATACGCCTGGCACTACTTGAACAAGACTGGCCTGCAGTTGCTAAGCTGATCACACACCTCCCTAGCGAGCTACAGCAGGACAGCCGCTGGCTCTACTGGGCCGCAATTGCCGCAGAGCGCACCGGCCGCGAAGCAGATTTTTCACCCATTTTACAGGAGCGTAGCTTCTACGGATTTATCGCCGCTGAACTGCAGCAACAGCCCTTCCAGCTCAATCAGCAATCACCTGTCTACACGTCTGCGGTACTTGAACCGCTACGCCAATCAAAGCAGATGGCGCGGATTCGCGAACTCGTCGCTCTAGACCGTTACACCGTTGCGCGCTCAGAGTGGAACGCTTGGATTGATACGCTCGACCCGCAGCAGAGGCAAGCCGCAGCGAGATTGATGGCAGAGGTAGGTTGGCATCAGATGGGTATACTAGCAGCCGCTTACGAAGGTTTCTGGAATGATATGGTACTGCGCTTCCCCGAAGCCTTTGTCGACCATTTCACACGCGAGTCTGAGGCCCGCAGTATCGACCCGCTCTGGTCAATGGCGGTCTCTCGTCAAGAGAGCGCACTCTTCCCCTGGGCTAGATCACCTGTGGGAGCGCGCGGGCTGATGCAGTTGATGCCAGGTACTGCGAAGCAGACTGCGCAGCGTGAGAAGATCCCTTATCGTGGCGGGCATGAGCTCTACGAAGCGCACAAAAATATCCGCTTAGGCACCGCCTACCTCGCACAGATGTATGAGCAGTTTGATGGCAGCCGCACTTATGCCACCGCAGCCTACAACGCCGGACCGCACAGAGTCACCCGCTGGCGCGAGGGTCGCGAGGATCTGCCGCTGGACATCTTCATTGAGTTGATACCCTTCGATGAGACGCGTACATATGTTCAAAACGTATTGAGTTTCCGCGTTATCTACGCTCAGCTACGGGGAGAGCCGCGCACCCTTTTTAGTGATCAAGAGCGCCGTAGGCTGGTACTCGCCAGCCGCTAAGCCAATTCAGCGAGAAACTTGTCAAGCGTCTGCGCATCGAAGGGCCAGTTCAACTCCTCTCCAGACTCCAGGTGGCGCAAGACGGGAATTCGGCTACCATAACGCTCCACCAGTTCATCATCAAAGGCGATATCAACCAGATCTACTTCGAAGATTTCTGGATCTACGCCCTGAACCAGCAATGGCACAGCCAAATCACAGAGGTGGCAGCCCTCTGTTGTCATCAATTCAAGTAGCTGCATTGGACTCCTTTAATCACTTGAAGCAATTGCTGCAGTGCAAAAATTAAACCTTTTGTTGACTTGTTCTAACCCTTGCCAGCGGTTATTCTGGTCAAATATTGTGCAGAGCAGCAAATCTGTTGCCCGCTCAACTGAATCAACAAAGGATCCAACTGTGATGCAGAACAACACTCCAAACTCTGTCGACCCGCAAGAGTTTATCAACTTTGTCACTACCGAAACCAACAAGATGCTGGAGAACTTCTCTGCATCCGGTGCTGACGATATTTTCGCGCAGTTCACGCGCTCCTGGACAGAGCTGGCAACACGCTCACTTGAAGATCCTACTCTGTGGATTCGTGCAATCGCCGATTACCAGACAGCTCAGTTCAACCTCTGGAAGAACCTGATGACCGGTAACGTATCAGAGAATCCAGTCGCGGCGCCCGAAAAAGGCGACCGCCGTTTCCAGAGCGAAGAGTGGTCGAAGAGCCCAATTTACGACTACATCAAACAGTCCTACCTACTCACTTCAAAAATGCTCACCGAAATGGCGAGCAATGCCAACCTAGGTGAGGGTGAGCAGGCTAAACTGGAGTTCTACACCAAGCAGTACATCGATGCGATGTCGCCTACCAACTTTGCTATGACCAACCCAGAGGTGCTAGCACAGGCACTAGAGACCAAGGGTCAGAGTCTAGTTGATGGTATGAAGAACCTGCTGGCTGACTTTGAGAAAGGTCGCATCTCAATGACTGATGAGAGCGCCTTTACTTTGGGTGAGAACCTTGCGACTACTGAAGGTTCAGTGGTGTTCCAGAATGATCTTATTCAGTTGATCCACTACAAGCCGGAAGCTGAACAGGTCTACAGCCGCCCTACTCTGATTGTTCCACCGAGCATCAACAAGTTCTATATTCTTGACCTGCAACCACACAACTCTTACGTGAAATACTGTGTAGAGCAGGGCCAGAACACCTTCCTGGTCTCTTGGCGCAACCCAACCGCGGACCAGTCTGAAATAAGCTGGGACGATCTGGTGGGCCAAGGTATTCTCGAGGCGATACGCGTTACTAAAGAGATTAGTGAAGCGGACAAACTGAACATCGTGAGCTGGTGTGTTGGCGGCACAATGACCGCAACCGCTCTGGCGATTCTTGCAAATCGCAAAGATGCCAGCATCGCCAGCGCCACCTTCCTGACTACGCTAACAGACTTCTCAGATCCGGGTGATCTGTGTGTCTTTATTGATGACTACCAGGTTAAACAGTTGGAACAGAAGGTAACCCAGCAGGGTTACCTCAACGGTCGTGAGCTGGCGACCTCATTCAATATGCTGCGCTCAAACGATTTAATCTGGTCTTACGTAGTCAACAACTACCTCAAAGGCCAGACTCCACCGCCCTTCGATATTCTCTACTGGAATAGCGATTCGACCAACCTGCCAGCGAAAATGTACACCTACTACATCAACAAGATGTACCTGGAGAATAAGCTGGTTGAACCGAACGCACTGACTATTTGTGGTGAGCCGATTGACCTCGGAAAGATCAAGGTACCGACCTACTTCCTCTCTACCATCGAGGATCACATTGCACCTTGGAAAGCGACCTTCAAAGCTACCGAAACTTTCGGCAGCGACATTGAGTTCGTCCTCGGCGCAAGTGGTCACGTTGCTGGAGTTATAAACCCAGCATCTAAGAACCGTCGCAACTACTGGGTAAAAGGTGAGAAAGGCCAAGGGGCTGATCACTGGCTGGAGACGGCAGAGCGCGTTGAAGGCAGTTGGTGGCCAAACTGGGCTGAGTGGGTACGCAAGCGCGCAGGCAAGAAGGTGGATGCACCTAAGAGTCTTGGAAACGCAACCTACCAGCCGATCGAAGCAGCTCCGGGCAGCTATGTAAAAGTACGTATCGACTGATAGGTCGGTTTGCGGCCGTAAACCTAAAAGTGGCACCTAATCGCGTGCCACTTTTTTTATACCTTCAAAACAGGTTTTCAGTACTTAAAAACAGGAGTAAACATCCTGCGTATCTGCATCAAGTCCTGAGACAATCACCACCGCTCGAACCGCAACGCCGAGGGGCGCTTGCCCAAGGTCTCGCATTAGCCTCAGGCAGCGCCACTCACTCTCCTGCACACTCAGATTGGCTGCCAGAAGCTCTGCGACAATACCATCCTCCACAGCGTACTGCAGGTTATCTGCCAGTCCCGACCCTTTGGTGTTGAGGTATAGCTCTAACTCGTTGGCATTCACCAGTGGACTAACAGCGAGTAACAGTGCTGAAGCCAAAGGGAGTTTAAAGCGATGGATGTTTCTTAAAGAGAGCCTCATAGGGACACCTCGCACTGACATATTTAAACGTTAGCGCATAACCCGAGTATCTGACTTGCGCATTACTCATCGGTAATGTGCCTCGGCTGACATTTAGGTGGTTGTATCGAACTGGGTATTGCTCTGCTTTTGAGTCATCGGATCGCGCGAACAGCGCGTAAACCGCGGTATGAAGCCAAAACTATTTTTTGATGGCGGTTGTCCGCTGTGCCGCAAAGAGATCAA
Organism: Oceanospirillaceae bacterium; assembly: GCA_013373575.1. Taxonomy (GTDB): domain Bacteria; phylum Pseudomonadota; class Gammaproteobacteria; order Pseudomonadales; family Balneatricaceae; genus Marinobacterium_E. The sequence goes on from JABXHP010000327.1 coordinate 21,471, forward strand.
TCACTACATCAAAGTAGATAGAGAAGATCGAGTTGAATGGATTGATATCACCCAGAGCAGTGCTCTGCTTGACGCAGAGGGGCTGAGTTTCTCCGAGACTATGAGGCTTATTCATGCGGTCGACCGTGAAGGTCAGCGCCAGATTGGCGTACCCGCATTCCTCACAATCTGGGACGAGCTACCGGGTTATCATTGGTTGGCGAAGGCAGTTAGAGTGACACG
>JABXHP010000256.1 GCA_013373575.1 Oceanospirillaceae bacterium
AAGGTTATACCCAAACCACGCAGACCCGCTGGTACGTCACTGTACTTCAGCTTCTCGCGAATACCTGCCAGCGCAGTAATCGCTAGCGCCCAACCGATACCTGCACCGGCACCGTACACAACTGACTCACTGAAAGTGTAATCACGCTCTACCATGAACAGTGCCGCACCCATGATGGCACAGTTAACTGTAATCAGTGGCAGGAAGACGCCCAACGCGTTGTACAGCGCAGGAACAAACTTATCCAAGAACATCTCCAGAATCTGTACGATCGCCGCGATAACGCCGATGTATGAGATGTAACCAAGGAAGCTCAGATCAACTTCTGGGTAACCCGCCCACGCCAGTGCGCCTTCACGCAGCAGGTGGTTGTATATCAGGTTGTTTACCGGAGTGGTGATAACCAGCACCACAACCACAGCGACACCCAGACCAAAGGCAGTCTGGACCTTCTTGGAGATCGCTAGGAATGTACACATCCCCAGGAAGAACGCCAGCGCCATGTTTTCAACAAAGATTGCCTTGACCGCAAGGCTAATGAGCTGTTCCATTAGTGCGCCGCTCCTTTAGTGTTTGGTGCCATCTCGTAATCAGGCTTCTCTACCTGCTTAGGATCGTAAGTACGGATGATCCAGATGAAAATGCCGATCAGGAAGAAGGCACTTGGCGGAAGCAGGAGCATACCGTTGCTCTGGTACCAACCGCCGTTAGTCACCAACGGCAGGATCTCGATACCGAAAAGCGAACCTGAACCGAAAAGTTCACGGAAGAAACCAACGAACATCAGCACCACACCGTAGCCCAAACCGTTCCCTATACCGTCCATGAAGCTCGCCATCGGCGGGTTCTTCATAGCGAAGGCTTCTGCACGACCCATTACGATACAGTTGGTGATGATTAGACCCACGAATACTGAGAGCTGCTTAGAGATATCGTAAGCGTATGCCTTCAGAAACTGGTCAACCACGATTACCAATGACGCAATGATGGTCATCTGTACAATGATTCGAATGTTACCGGGAATATGGTTACGGATAACCGACACACCGAGGTTCGAAAAGGCTGTTACAACGGTTACGGCCAGGGTCATAACAAGCGCTGTGGCCATGTTAGATGTTACCGCCAGCGCTGAACACACACCCAAAATCTGCAAAGCGATTGGGTTATTCGCAACGATAGGACCCGTTACGATCTCCTTTGTATTAGACATGCTTAAGCACCTCCCGCACGTAGGTTAGCTAGGAACGGTGCATAACCGTTCTTACCCATCCAGAACTGAACAAGATTGGTAACACCATTAGAGGTGAGCGTCGCACCTGAAAGACCATCAATCTTGTACTCAGCGTTTGGAGTGGAAGCCTCAACTTTACCCTTAATAAGGCCCAATTGAGGGTCCATTAGGTCGTCAGCGTAGACTTTCTTACCTGGCCAGGTCGCTTTCCACAGTGGGTTATCGACCTCGCCGCCTAGTCCTGGTGTCTCTGCATGTGAATAGAAACCGAGACCGACAACGGTGTTAAGGTCACCCTCAAGCGCCAAGAAGCCGTACAGCGTAGACCAGAGTCCATAACCGTGAACCGGCAGAATCACCTTGTCCATTTCGCCGTTGGCACCCTCTACAATGTATACGGGCATGTACTTAGGCTGACGCTTGATGGAAGCGATATCTTCACTACGCTCCAGCGCATCTGACAGTGCGGGGTCCTTAGATGCTTTCTGGATATCAAAAGTTGCACCATCCACTGCATCAGTAAACTTACCTGTTTCCATATCAACCACTTTAGTGGTGATCTGGGCAAAGAGCTCATCAACCGACTTACCCTGCTCCATGAGGCCAGCAGCCGCAAGAATGTTGGATTTACGGTCGAGATCCTTGTTAGCTACCTGCTTCGGCTTAAGAATAACAGCGGCCGCTGAAACTACTACCGAACAGATAACACACAGCAGAACGGTTACCGTGACCGTTTTGCCGATAGTATCGTTATTAGCCGACATTACGCGCGAGCCTCCGTTTGATATTTGCCTGAACAACAAAGTTGTCGATCAGCGGTGCGAACAGGTTTGCGAACAGAATCGCTAGCATCATGCCTTCAGGGAAAGCAGGGTTTACTACACGAATCAGCACAACCATCACACCGATCAGCGCACCGAATGCCCACTTACCGGTGTTGGTCATAGAGGCTGACACGGGGTCAGTTGCCATGAAGAACATACCGAAGGCAAAACCGCCGAGGACGAGGTGCCAGTAGAATGGCAGACCAAACATCGGGTTGGTTTCAGAACCGATCAAGTTAAACAGAGTGGACATCGCCACCATACCGAGGAATACACCCGCAACGATACGCCATGCAGCAATACGCGCGTATAGGATTACGGCACCGCCGATCATAATTGCAAGGGTAGAGACTTCACCAATCGAGCCCTGAATAGATCCAAGGAAAGCGTCCATCCAAGTTACGTTAGCTGCCAAGATTGCATCCACACCACCTGCCGCAGCAAGACCCAGTGGAGTCGCACCCGAGAAACCGTCAACTGCAGTCCAGATAGCATCACCCGACATCTGCGCAGGGTATGCGAAAAAGAGGAAAGCACGGCCTGTTAGCGCAGGGTTGAGGAAGTTTTTGCCTGTACCGCCAAATACCTCTTTACCAATAACCACACCGAAGCTGATACCCAGCGCAACCTGCCAAAGAGGCACTGTGGGAGGCAGAATCAGTGAGAATAGGATTGAAGTTACGAAGAAACCTTCGTTGACTTCATGACCACGTTTCATTGCAAAAAGTACTTCCCAGAAACCACCCACAACAAAGGTTGTTGCGTAGATTGGGAGCCAGTACATCGCACCGTGGATCATATTATCCCAGACACTTGAGGCGTCGTAGCCCGCCAGCGTTGAGATGATGGCACCGCGCCACCCCTCTGCTTCGGTCAAACCCAGAGTTGCCATCGCTGAGTTAGCCTGAAAACCGACGTTGTACAGACCCACAAATACCGCAGGGAAGGTACACATCCATACCAGGATCATCATGCGTTTCAGATCGATCGCATCACGCACATGAGATGCAGCGCGCGTCACTTTACCTGGAGTGTAGAAAATGGTGTCTACGGCTTCGTAAAGCGCATACCAATTCTCGTACTTACCGCCTTTGTGAAAGTGCGGTTCCATGTTGTCTAGAACAGAACGAATACTCATACCAGACTCTCCTTAAGCTTCTTTCTCAATGCGAGATAGGTTGTCGCGCAGGATCGGACCGTACTCGTATTTACCCTGACACGCGAAGGTGCAGAGTGCGAGATCTTCCTCATCCAGCTCAAGACAACCCAACTGCATCGCAGTAACGATGTCACCAGTAACCAGAGAACGCAGCAACTGAGTCGGCAGGATATCAAGCGGCATGAGACGCTCGAACTGACCGACTGGCACCATCGCGCGCTCAGAACCATTAGTGGTTGTGGTGAAGTTGAATTTTTTACCCGGTGAGAACATAGAGGCGAACATTTTCAACACAGAGAACTTTTCAGCACCCGGTGCTACCCAGCCCATAAACTCACGCTCACGGCCTTCAAGCAACACACTAACCTGAGTTGCGTAGCGTCCTAGGTATGCAAGCGCACCGTTTGCCGTTGTGCCGTTCCATACCGAACCGCTGATAACACGGTTTTCACCATCTTTTAAACGACCCGCCGTCAGCTCAGTCAGATCCGCGCCAACTCGTGTTTTGAGCAGCGTCGGCTCTTTCACCTGAGGACCACCCAAGGCAACCACGCGATCAACGTTCAGCTTGCCGGTAGTGAACAACTTACCGATCGCGATAACGTCTTGATAGCCGATATACCAAGCAAGCTTCGTGCGAGTAACAGGATCAAGGAAGTGAATATGGGTTCCAGGATTACCGGCAGGGTGCTTACCCTCGAAAGTTTCAGCAGTAACGCCGCTCACCTGAGGCAATTGCGCGCCCGGTGCAGAACAGAGAAACACCTTCCCAGCACCCAGACGAGTCAATACCGTCAAACCCTGCGCAAATGCTTCAGTCTCTGCTGAAATGACGACCTGTGGATCTACCGCCAGAGGATTGGTATCGATCGCTGTAACGAAAATAGAACTTGCAGTAGAACCCAGTGCTGGCACCTTGCTAAATGGACGTGTACGCAAGGTTGTCCACATACCAGAGGCTACCAAGTTCTCCTCAACCTGTTCACGGCTAAGAGTACCCAGCTGATCTGCACTGTAAGATGCGAACTCAACTGCCTCTTCCTGCTCGCTCACTTCAATCACAACAGATTGCAGAGCTCGGCGCTCACCGCGGTTAATCGCTTTTACAACGCCCGCGCCGGGTGCTGTAAACACCACGCCTTCGTTTTTCTTGTCGGCAAAGATCACCTGTCCCAGTTTCACCTGGTCGCCCTCTTTGACAGACATAGTCGGCTTGAGGCCAACATAGTCAGTACCCAGAATGGCTACAGTTTTGGCCGCAACAGAACCTGAAACGGTCTGCGCTGGCTCACCTGCAATAGGTAGATCCAGACCTTTGTTGATCTTGATCATTCGCTAAATCCAATCCCCAAAAAGTTGTTCAGGCAAGGCACTGTTGCGGCGTTGTTTTTGTAATTCACCGACATAAAGCGCACAAACCCACCCTAAAATCGCGGGCAATTATACCTGAGCACAAGCTTTTTTATCCAGTTGAATGGAACATGAAACCCTAGCAATTTCAGGGTTTACGGACCAAAACCTCCAACTAATTTGGCATAAGACTCTATATCTGAGTTATATGTAATAAAACTACCAAGAGCGACAGTTTGAAGAGAGGTGTAAGCGCAGCAAGCGCACTGCTCTGTGCGCTTACTAAGGGACTATTAGTTTAGGAAAGGGCTCCAAGCCGGCTCACGCACATCGCCCTGCCGCAGCGGCATACGGAAACGCACGAGACCATCCAGCGACACTGCCGATAGCACACCACGCGTCCCCTCTTGGGTCGCATAGAGCACGACACTCGCGTTCGGTGCGATAGTTGGCGACTCCTCAAGACCCGTCTCCGTGAGGATATCTAACCGGTCCGTTTTGAGATCCAATACGGCAACTGAGAACTTATTACCCGAGCCTGAAGAGCGGTGCACCAACGCCAAGAATCGGCCATCCGGCGTCATACTTGCCTTAGCGTTGTAATTCCCCTCGTAGGTGAGACGGGTAAGCTGGCGAGTTGCGATATCCAAACGGTATATCTGCGGTGAACCACCTCGGTCAGAGGTAAATACCAGAGAGCGACCATCAGGCGCCCAGCTCGGCTCAGTATCTATGCCGTAGTGGTTGGTGACACGCTGAAGATCACCTGACACTGTATCCAACACGTAGATCTCCGGATTACCATCCTTGGACAATACCATCGCCAACTGCTGGCCGTCAGGCGACCAAGATGGCGCTCCATTGATCCCGGGGAAGGACTCTATACGTTCGCGCTTACCGCTTGCTAGATACTGCACGTAGATACCTGGCTTACCAGACTCAAAGGAGACATAGGCCACCTTCTTGCCATCAGATGACCAACTTGGCGACATGATGGGCTCTTTCGACTCAAGAATAATACGAGGACGGTTACCGTCCCAGTCTGCCATCTCCAAACGGTAACGACTCTGTTGGTTACCAAACTGCTCAGCCGTGACATAGACAATACGGGTTGAGAAGGCACCGCGGTTCCCGGTTAGCTTCTCGTAGATCTTGTCAGCCATGAAGTGAGCAGCATCACGTAGCTGTGATAGATCAGCCTCTAGCGGCTGAATCATTAGGTTCTGCTCTTTGAGCACGTCGTAGAGCTCATAGGTGATGCTGACACGATTCTCATTAATCGGGGTGATGCGCCCAATCACTAGATAGTCACTTTTAGTCATGCGCCAGTCACGAAAGAACACCTGATCGCGAGTCGAAGGAAGACTTAACATGGTGCTGCGAGAGAGTGTGCTGAAGAGTCCCGAACGACTCAAATCTTCATCAATAATCTTGGCGACATCTTCTGGAAGCGCTGCGCTCCCTGCCCAACTAAAGGGAACCACTGCAACCGGAGTCGGTTCTGAGACACCCTGAGTAACCTCTACCACCAACTCTGCACGCACCAGTGTGGACACTGCCAGCAGAGGCACCATCAATAGGCTCAACACCAGAGTTCTCATTACTCGCAAGGTCACCATCTCAATCCCTCAGGTCTAAAGGTTACTACGACACGGCGCAGGCGCCGTTCGAACATTATAGGGTCAACATCGGCAACGCGCTCAAAACGCTCCACCCGGTATACCGCCTGCAGTGCAGAGCGGTCGAACGCTTCGTCGCCACTACTGGTCTGGATATAGGCCTGATCTATCTCTCCGCTTGGGAATAGATTGATAGCCACTACAGCACTCATACCATTACGTGCCGTGGAGGGTATACGCCAAGCCTGCTGCAGAAGGCCTTGAATATACCCCTGAATATCTCCAACTATTCGGTTGGCGCGCTCTTCGGCAGCTGCTTGTTGCCGCGCCGCCTCAGCTGCACGAGCCTTCTCTTCTGCAACGCGTTTCGCCTCTGCTTCCGCTTTACGCTTGCGCTCTGCCTCAGCTTTGGCCTGCTGCTCAGCTTTACGCTCCGCCTCGGCTTTACGTTCGGCTTCAGCTTTGCGTTTAGCCTCGGCCTCAGCCTTACGTTTTGCCTCCGCCTTTGCCTTGGCCTCAGCTTCCGCTTTACGCTCTTGCTCGGCTTTCAGCTTGGCTTTTGCCGCTTCCTCGGCCTTCGCCTTTGCATCGGCCTTCGCCTTAGCATCGGCCTCAGCCTTCGCTTGCGCTCTCGCCTTAGCTTCAGCTTTTTGCTGCTCTAGCTGTTTAGCCTCTGCCTCAGCCTTAGCTTTGGCTCTCGCTTTACTTTCCGCTTCGGCCTTAGCCTGCGCCTCTCGCTGAGCTTCAGCCTTTTGCTGCTTCTCACGCTGCAGCCTCTCAGCCTCACGCTGCTTCTGCTGCTCAGCTTCGCGCTTTTGCTCTTGTAACTGCTTCTGCTGCTGCGCTTGAGCCTCTTGCTGCGCTGCTGTTTTGTTGCTCAAAGCAGTTAGATCCACCATCTGCGCCTGAATATGGCGAGGACGCTCGGTCTGACTCTGCGCCTGTCCAATCCAGAAACCGGATATCACTACCAGCACCACCAGATGAACTAGGGTGGCGAAGGCGGCAGGTAGGATGTAGCTTTGGTCAAAACGCACGCGCTACTCCGTCACCAGCCCAACGCGCTCTGCGCCGACTCCCTGCAACAACACCATCAGGCGAACAACCTGCTCGTAGCTAGCATTCCGATCGCCGCGCACCAGCAGCAATTTGCCTGGATTGACCTGCAGTATGCGACCAACGGAGGTCGCTATATCATCGGCCGTACGCGGACGCATCTCATCTTCACCGAGATTCACGAAATACTCACCCGCTGCATTAACACTGACAATTAGAGGCTCATTATCCTCCGTCTCTACCGGCTCAGCCGAGGCTTGCGGTAGCTCAACGTCCACCCCTTGAGTCAGCATCGGCGCGGTAACCATAAAGATAATCAGCAGTACCAGAGTCACGTCGATGTAGGGTACGACGTTGATCTCTGCGTTTAACTTGCGCTTAGCGCGCGAACGTCGAATCATGCGAACCTCGGTTAGCCGCTGGCGTGCACACGACGATATAGAATGCTGGAGAACTCATCCGCGAAGGTTTCATAACTCGCGAGCAAGCTGTCGGCCTGAGCTGAGAAGCGGTTGTAAGAGACTACTGCGGGGATAGCTGCGAAGAGACCAATCGCAGTCGCTACCAGCGCCTCAGCGATACCCGGCGCAACCGAAGCCAGCGTCGCTTGCTGCACATTAGCCAAGCCACGAAAGGCGTTCATAATCCCCCAAACCGTACCAAACAGACCAACATATGGGCTTGTAGAGCCTACGGTTGCAAGAAACGGTAGATGGCGTTCAAGACGCTCCTCTTCGCGTGACATTGCAACACGCATCGCGCGCTGTACGCCGTTCATTACGACTTCCGGGTCAGCTGCACCGCTCTGGGTCAGACGGGTAAACTCTTTGAGCCCAGCACGGAAAAGATTCTCTGCACCACTCTCCAGGTTTGGGTTTGCATTGGCCTCACGATAGAGCTGACCAAGGTCAACACCGGACCAGAAACGGTCCTCAAACTGCTTGAACGCTTTTTTCGCCTTAGCTAGGGCAGCTCGACGCTGAAAGATCATGACCCAGGAGAGGAATGAGGCTAGCATCAACGTCAGCATTACCAGCTGAACGATAAAACTCGCCTCCAGCACCAAACTCCAAATCGACAGTTTATCGTCCACTTCCTACTCCTGTTCAGACCATGCCAAGGGCACTTTTTCCCGCATGGTGTCTATCAATTCCATTGGCCAACGACGTGGTCGCATCTTCTCGTGGTCGACACAGATAACTTCGATCTCACCGACACTCAGTTGCTCCTGTGAACGAGCATCATCAACCGACTGTGCAAAGACTACGCGAGCACCTTTGTGCTCTTTGATGCGTGTTTGAACGCAAAGTTCCTGATCGAGTCGTGCCGGCGCTCGGTATTTAACATCCACACGCCCGACCACAAAGATCACGCCAACGTCTATAAGTTCCGCTTGCGACCAACCGGCAGCGCGTAGGCATTCGGTTCTGGCGCGTTCCATAAATTTCAGGTGATTAGCGTAGTACACCAGTCCACCAAAATCGGTATCCTCAATGTAGACGCGCATAGGCCAGGTGAAGGCCATAGATTCCCCCAGAAATACAAAACCTTGGTCACAATAACAGCGCAGGATATTAATACAAGTTGTTCTCTGATTTCGCCAAAGTTCAGTGACTTCTCTACCAGCTCGGCGCTGATTTTAACCACGCCTTATGAATAGCGGCTGAAGTATAAGTGTCATATGCAGATGTTTCAGTGGCAAAGAGAGACCTAAGCGAGTAGACCTACCCTCTAACAGTAGATTTTGAACTTTTCGGGAGTCTACCATGCCATCTCAATTCAAGACTTTACTACTCGCACCCTGCCTTCTAATGTTTGCATTTGGCGTGAACGCAACCGAGTTGCCGCGCAGTAAACAGACCGTCGCGGGACTCTATCTGACCGCCCAAGAGGCGTACGATCTGCGTAGCAAGGATCCAAGATCTCTTCTTATCGATATTCGCACACTGGCGGAAGTTAATTTTCTGGGCATGCCTACAGTTGCGGATGCCAACATCGAGTATGAGCGTATGGATGCCCAAGGCCGCTTCAATCAGAAGAAAGGCAGTATCAGCCTAAGCCCTAACTTGGAGTTCACTCAAGAGGTTGCGAGACTGGTCGAAGAGCTTGGGCTTTCCAAGGACTCCCCCATCATTTTAATGTGTCGCTCAGGCAAACGTAGCGCGCAGGCTGCCAATGAGCTAACCCTGGAGGGGTTCACTCGAGTCTACACGATCACAGATGGTTATGAGGGCGACATCGCAAAAGATGGCCAACAGGCAGGGCAGCGAGCGATTAACGGCTGGAAGAACTCCAACTTACCCTGGAGCTACAAACTTGAGCTCAGTAAACTGCACAGCGTCCGGCGAGCCCGAGAGAACTGATCAATAGAACTGACGACCTCAAGCGACCCGGGTTCAGCTCTCTAGCGCCCCGCGGTCGACTCCGAAATATTGATAGGCAAGATCGGTCAAAACCCGTCCACGCGGCGTACGCATGACGAAGCCTTGCTGTATCAGATAAGGCTCTAGAACATCCTCGATAGTGTCGCGCTCTTCGCTTATCGCTGCGGCAAGGCTGTCCACGCCCACAGGACCTCCACCAAACTTCTCAAGCATCGCGAGCAACATTCTGCGATCCATATGGTCAAAGCCCTGTTGATCGACATTAAGCATGTTGAGCGCCCGGTCAGCAACATCCTCAGTAATACGTCCATCAGCTTTTACTTCAGCAAAGTCACGAGCACGGCGAAGTAGTCGATTCGCTATCCGCGGAGTACCTCGCGAACGACGGGCAATTTCGTGCGCTCCACCCGGCTCAATATCACAGCCGCTGAGATTCGCTGTTCGAGTCACAATGTGGCCGAGATCCTCCACCGAGTAGAACTCAAGGCGTTGCACGATACCGAAGCGGTCGCGTAGTGGCGACGTCAGCAGGCCTGCCCGCGTAGTTGCGCCAACAAGGGTAAACGGTGGTAGCTCAAGCTTGATCGAGCGGGCAGCGGGGCCCTCGCCAATCATTATATCTAACTGATAGTCCTCCATTGCTGGATAGAGGACCTCTTCTACATTTGGGCTCAAGCGATGAATCTCATCGATAAAGAGGACGTCACCGGGCTCAAGATTGGTCAACATTGCTGCGATGTCACCCGCCTTTTCCAAGACCGGCCCGGAGGTGGTCTTAATCTGTCCACCCATCTCGTTAGCGATGATATTTGCCAAGGTCGTTTTACCCAGACCGGGGGGGCCGAATATCAGGGTATGGTCAAGGGCTTCATTGCGCTTCCGCGCGGCATGGATGAATATCTCCATCTGCTCACGTACACGAGGCTGTCCCTCATAGTCGGCTAGCGTCTTTGGACGAACAGCGCGATCTTGTGCCTCCTCACCAGGGGCCGTCACTGGTGAGACGAAACGATCAGCATCAATCTGCATCTAGCCTACCCCGCAACCATTGTCTTGAGCGCCTGACGAATTAGATCCTCGGTTGAGGCACCCGGTCGTTGTTCTGCCGCCGTTTCGATCGCTTTTGTCGCCTGCAAGGGCTTGTATCCAAGCGCCACCAGTGCAGTCTCTGCATCCGCTCGATTATCGGCTGCAGACGCTCTTGCTCCGGGCAACTCAACAGCTCCGAGTTCAAACTCAACCGCCGTTGGCATCTCTAGCTTGTCGAGCTTGTCCTTAACCTCAACGATAAGCCGCTCGGCGGTCTTTTTGCCAACACCCGGCAGGCGTACCAGCGCTGCGGTATCCTCAGCATGCACCGAACGGACAAACTCATCTGTGGAGATTCCTGACAATATAGTTAGCGCCAGTTTAGGGCCCACACCATTCACCTTGATCAGAGTACGAAACAGCGCGCGCTCCTGCTTGTCAGCAAACCCAAACAACAGCTGCGCATCTTCACGCACAACAAAGTGGGTATAGATAGTTACGAACGTACCCACCTCTGGCAGCTTATAAAAGGTGTTCATCGAGGCTTCCACCTCATAACCGACACCCGAAACATCAACCATAAGCGCGGGTGGCGCCTTCTCTACCAGCTCACCTGTTAAGCGACCAATCACTCTGGAATCCTATTCTG
>JABXHP010000080.1 GCA_013373575.1 Oceanospirillaceae bacterium
AGCCCTACAGCATAGTAGACCTTTCCTAAGTACGACGCCTGCACATGGATGGAGTTAAGTAAAAACACTTAAAGAAACATGCCCATCAAGCCTGCTATTCTCACGTTTTCGCAGACATCCAATTTTTGTGTAAAGCGACACTGTAGGCGAATTTTCAACAACCAGACGTATCACCACTCAACACAGGAGCAGATCAACTGCACACAAGAATCAATACGATCGTAGACTGAAACACTCGCGCTAGGAGTTTGCTTGCCAGATTTGCGACCTTGGATCGATGCTAGGTAGAGGTTAAAGGGCGTCGGTCCGCTACCGCAGGCACGCCTCAGGACTCTATCCTACATTCATCTTAGTCCGTGTTGATGCTCGCGGTCCTTTTAAAAAACCGATTGTGAATTTGTCGAAACTAACTGCATACAAACACTCAGATTAAGTACGCCCTCAATAGATGAGGAGAGGCGCTGGGCGTCGCGACTCTCCCCGCCATAAAGGATGGTCAAAAGCCACAACCTCAGCTACTAGCATTCATGATCGTTGCTATTTCGATTTGACTATCCGACTTAGAGGGGGGGGGACGCTAGACTCACATCCAACCGTGCTATGAAAAAAGGCGACCCGAGGGTCGCCTTCAAATGTTTCACGTGAAACTCAACACTTACACGTCCAAATTCGCCACGTTAAGCGCGTTAGCCTCAATAAAGTTTCGACGCGGCTCAACTTCATCACCCATCAAGGTGGTGAACAACTGGTCAGCAGAGATGGCATCATCGATCGTTACCTGCAACATGCGACGAGCATCCGGATCCATCGTAGTCTCCCATAGCTGATCTGGATTCATCTCACCCAACCCTTTGTAACGCTGGAAGCTGCTACCACGTCGCGCCAGATCCATCAGCCAGTTGATCCCCTCACCCAAGTCTGTAACGTCCATACGACGCTCTCCACGAGTCAAGTAAGCACCATCGGCTAACAGAGACTGCAGCTCGTCACCCAAAGAGGAGATCTGCACGTAATCACGTGAACGGAAGAAATCGACATCGAGACGGTAATCATCGCTGATGCCGTGCAACAGAATAGAGATCTTAGGCACATAGAGGCTATGCTCCCGATCGAGCTCAGGCACAACGGTGTAAACCTCAGACCCGGACTCTTGCAACGCATCTAACTGACCCTGCAATGCAGAACACCACTGCTGAACAGCCGCCTCACTACCCATTGACTCCATCTCCAGCTTAGGCATAAAGAGCAGCTGACGAAGTATAGAGACAGGGTAAACACGACCTAGGCGAGTCATGAGCGCACCGATACGGCGATAACGATTAAACAACTCCTCTAAGGCCGGGCCCGATATGGCGGGTGCCGACTCAGATGGAAAGAGTGATGTACCCTCTAGCGCGCCTTGTAAAAGGTAGTTGTCCATCGCCTCATCATCTTTGAGATACTGCTCCTGCTTGCCCTTCTTAACTTTGTAAAGCGGCGGCTGAGCAATATAGACGTGACCACGCTCTATCAACTCCGGCATCTGACGGAAGAAAAAAGTTAGCAGGAGCGTACGGATGTGAGAACCATCGACGTCAGCATCGGTCATGATAATAATGCTGTGGTAACGAAGCTTATCTGGATTAAACTCCTCGCGACCGATGCCACAGCCCAAAGCTGTTATCAAAGTACCCACTTCAGCGGACGTGAGCATCTTATCAAAACGCGCCTTCTCTACGTTGAGGATCTTACCTTTGAGCGGCAGGATAGCCTGAGTGCGCCGATCACGCCCCTGCTTCGCTGAACCGCCCGCAGAGTCACCCTCCACCAAGTAGATCTCTGAAAGAGCAGGATCTTTCTCCTGACAGTCAGCAAGCTTGCCAGGAAGCCCTGCGATATCCAGCACGCCCTTGCGTCGCGTCATCTCACGCGCCTTACGTGCGGCTTCTCGCGCACGCGCAGCATCAATCATCTTCTGCACAACCGCTTTGGCGTCCTGCGGATTTTCAATCAGGTAATCATTGAAGTACTGGGCCATCAGCTGCTCAACTGCAGTCTTAACCTCAGAGGAAACCAACTTATCTTTTGTCTGCGACGAGAATTTAGGGTCTGGAACCTTAACAGAGATAATCGCACAGATACCCTCGCGACTATCATCACCGCTGGTGCTCACATTACCTTTCTTGTTGAGTTGTTCAGCCTCGATATAAGAGTTAAGACTACGGGTCAGCGATGCACGGAAACCAGAAAGGTGGGTACCACCGTCGCGCTGTGGAATGTTGTTAGCGTAACACTGGATATTCTCTTGAAAGGAGTCGTTCCACTGCAGCGCAACCTCAACGCCTACGCCGTTCTCATGCATGGCATTGAAGTGGAAAATACTGTTCACTGGCGATTTATTCGTGTTCATGTAATCAACGAAGGCTGCCAAACCACCCTCATACTCAAACACCTCTTCACGACCGTCACGCTCATCCTTCAGACGGATACGGACACCCGAGTTGAGGAAAGAGAGCTCACGCAAACGCTTAGCAAGGATATCGTACTC
>JABXHP010000085.1 GCA_013373575.1 Oceanospirillaceae bacterium
AAAAAGGCAAAGCAATAGGGCTTAACACCTGATGGGTGCAAATCCATTCTAACTAGATAACTGTTCTAATTCGAAATCGTCGTGTATCTTCTAAAACGATATGGGCACCCGCATAAAGCCTTTTTGGATTAGCTGCTCTTTGCAGACTTCTTCATGGCAAATCATAGCTCTGGATGATTACGTAACGAACGACCGCTTTTGCGGGCTAACGGCTGATCTGTACAGCAGCCGGTCAACCTGGTCACGTCCAGTTGCTAGTACTTGCCCGGAGCAGTCATTCGGTCAAAGATTTTAGTATCTTCCTCTCATCGAACTGAATAGGAATCGCATCGCGGTCATTCACAATCTCCGAGCACGGAGTAATGTCAAGCTACGATCGATGCGAGCATCAACCCAGCCGAGGCAATGTACAGGCAACGCGTTCGAAACGGGTGTCCAACTAAAAATTTCCGTAGGCTGGCTCCTGCAAATATCCAAACTCCGCAAACAACATTCGTCAGCGCAAATATCGCAGCTGCCATTGTGGTGTCCAGTCCATACGATGTTGCACCTGCGAATGCCATCATGAGAGCTTTAGGATTAATCCATTGAAAACTAGCTGCTCTCATAAAGCTCCACGGTTTATCACCAGTATCAACTTCTGAAATATCCGTAGATGCCGTAGCGATTCTTAGAGCTATGTAGATCAAAAGCCCAATCGCGAGGTACTCAAGCACATTGAATAACTGCATGGGTATCACAGGCAGAATTGATCCAACGAATAGGAACATGACTCCAAATCCAACATTTATCCCAAACAGGTGCGGTAAGGATCGTTTAACGCCGAACCGTATCCCAGAAGCCATGAGCATTGAGTTATTTGGACCAGGTGTTATGGATGTTATAAACGCAAACACGATAAAACTAACCATGCTCTAAAACCTACCTTTCGACCACTAAGTCTGTACTAACCAATTGAGCGAAGCGTCGCATTACTTGAGACGTCCAACTAGCAAAAGCAACTATGTGTATTATATTCTCTATTTAGGAGAATATTCTTTCTTTCTGTGCTAAATAACTTCTTGGATCGCAACTTATGATTGAAATAGACAGATATAACGCTCGAATATTGCAGTCTCTTTCTGCGGACGGTCGGATAAGCAATGCGAAGCTTGCTAATAGCGTGGGACTCTCCCCTTCAGCCTGCTTGCGCCGAGTTCAGGAACTTGAGCAGAAAGGTGTCATAAAAGGCTACCGCGCTGTTCTGGATCGAGAGTCGCTGAATAGGTCTTTTTTAGCGTACGTAGCCGTTGGTTTATCCAATCATGGAATTGAATCACAGAGAGAATTTGAGAAAGCGATGAGTGAATCACACGAGGTGATTGAGTGTCATAATGTCACAGGGTCAATCGAGTATCTTCTGAGAGTTGAGGTCAGCGGCACCAACGAGTACAAGAAATTCCATGCTGAAACGTTGGGTTCCATACCGCATGTCAGCTCAATCAGCACGTTCTTGGTTTTAGATTCCACTAAAGATGACCGAGGATACCTATAGCATTTCTCCAGCCCAAGGAAGGACAATTCAACGACTGATGAATGTCCGCTTTTGCGGGACTTTTGCCATTCGAGGTGTTCTTTCGAATGGCAAATACTGCGTGGAAGCGAGAATTTAGACTCGGCACCTTGGCTCTCAAGAAGCATTAAGAGCTCCAGCTTGGATGCGGGAAAATACTGGTTAGCACAGCACTCCCATACCTATTCAAAGCTGGCAACTGGCAACCGCATAATCTTCTTAGTGACTCAGCAATTACATCCAATGTTAAAAATTAAGTGAGGACTTAGACTAGCAAAACGTATCGATATACAGCCGCTCAACCTTATCCCGTGCCCACTGCTGCTTGCGCAAGAACTTGAGCGAAGACTTCACTGAGGGATCAACCTGGAAGCAGTTGATGTCGATGCGATCGCCTAGCTCCTCCCAACCGTAATGATCGACTAGGCGCTCGACGATGTCGGCGAGTTTTATGCCATGGAGTGGGTTGTTCGGCTGGCTATCCATTCTAGCTAACACGCTCAAACATTAGATCCCAAACGCCATGGCCGAGCTTCTCGCCGCGCTTCTGGAACTTGGTGACTGGACGGAAGTCAGGCTGGGGTGAGAACAGGCCTTCACCCGCTTGGTTTTTGTAGCCCTCGGCTGCGCTCATCACTTCCATCATATGCTCTGAGTAGGGCTCCCAGTCTGTTGCCATATGGAACACTCCGCCGATACTGAGTTTGTTACGGATAGTCTGCGCGAACTCTGGCTGGACGATGCGGCGTTTGTTGTGACGTTTCTTGTGCCATGGGTCGGGGAAGAAGAGCTGTACTCCGGCTAATGATCCATCGGGAATACACTGCGCAAGCACTTCAATAGCATCATCACAGTAGACGCGAATATTGGTTAGCCCCTCCTCTTTGGCACGCGCCAGCAGACGGCCGACACCCGGTGGGTGTACCTCAATACCAATAAAGTTCTTCTCAGGGGCTCTGCGGGCCATCTCGATTAGGGAGTCGCCCATACCGAAACCGATCTCTACGGTCACGCCACCTTGGTTACCAAAGAGCTCCGTGAAATTTAGCATACCTGAATCTAGCTCGAGGCCGAACTCGGCCCAGTTTTCATCATAGGCACGCTGCTGCCCATCGGTCATACGCCCAGCACGCACCACAAAACTGCGGATACGGCGGTGCTTTTTTTCCTGCTCGGGATTCTGATCGAGGTTCTGTTCGTTATCACTCATGAGGTTTCTCTACTACTTAATCTTTGCGCCACTTCAGAGCAGCGTAGGCCAGTGCGAGCCAGCCAATAATCATGGCGACGCCACCGATGGGGGTGATGGCACCGAGTATAGGTTTATCCAGCAGTACTAAAAGGTAGAGGCTGCCAGAGAAGATTAGGGTACCAAGCGTCAGGGCGTAGCCAGCTATCGACATTAAGTTGGACCAGGCTCTTAAGTGCGCTCCGACAGAGGCGAGGCCAACAAGCGCTAAGGCATGCCACATCTGGTAAGTGACGGCAGTTTGGTAGGTCTCCATACGTTCCGGTGTTAGCAGGTCGCGTAGGCC
>JABXHP010000022.1 GCA_013373575.1 Oceanospirillaceae bacterium
GATAAGCGCCGGCGCGATCAGCGTCGCACAATCACCTTCGGTGACTCCGCTCTGAAACTCTTTATGTCCAAAAATCCGTTGCTGCGTCTCGGGCGTTCCCTCGGGCTGCAGGGCCTGGATCTGCTGCCGGCTGGGCGCACACTTTTGGCGCGCGCGGCGATGGGGTTGGATACGCCCGCTGTGAGGATGAGAGTTGATGACTGAGGCTCAAACAGCAACAACTGACCTGCTTATTGCCGGCGCTGGGATGACCGGTCTGGCATTGGCTCTAGCGCTGGCTGATGAGGGAATGAGTGTTGAACTTGTTGACCCACAACCAAGAGACTTGAAAGCGCTTGATGCACAGTTAGCCCAGATGCTGTCGGAGTTGCCTGATGTGCGAGTTAGCGCCCTCACGCTTGCCTCAGAGCAGCTGTTGCGCAATTTAGATGTATGGCAAGAGATCAAAGAGTGGCGCGCGCAGCCCTACCGAAGAATGCACGTTTGGGATGGTGAAACACGGGGCGAGATCAGTTTTGATGCAGCGGACCTTCATGAGCCTTATCTGGGATACATCGTGGAGAACGGTCTGATTGTTGCGGCTCTATTGAAACGTGCGGTGGAGCATCCAGATATCCGCTTAAGTTTCGGGCTCAAAATCGAATCGCTTACTTTGAGTGATGGGATGCAACACTGCCAACTCAGTGATGGATCTGAGCGCAATTGTTCACTCGTTGTAGCGGCCGACGGTGCAGTTTCTGCTACTCGACGGCTCGCCGGCGTCGGCACGCATGAGTGGGATTACGGCCAGCATGCTTTGGTTGCTACGCTGCGTCTAGACCGATCGCATCAACATTGCTGCTGGCAGCGATTCACTGAAGATGGACCACTTGCGCTACTGCCGCTTAAGTCCGAGGCCAATGATCTTGTCTCATTAGTCTGGTCAACTTCACCCGAGCATGCGCAGGAGCTCCTTGCTCTCTCCTCGGATGAGCTCGCTGGGGCGGTAACTCGTGGCAGTAGTAGTCGGGCAGGTGAAGTACTGGAAGTGACCGGAGCTCAGGTTATTCCACTGCGTCAGCGTTATGCACAGCAGTATGTTAAGTCGGGAATCGCATTAGTTGGCGATGCCGCTCACACGATTCACCCTTTGGCTGGGCAGGGAGTCAATCTAGGCTTTCAGGATGTAGCAGCGCTGGTAGAGACGCTTCTACAGGGTCGCAATAGGTGTGAGTCGATTGCGAGTGAACGGGTGTTGCGTCGTTACCAGCGTCGGCGAATGCTTGCCAACCTACGCATGAGTGCGGCGATGCAGGGTTTCAAAACCTTATTTACGCCGCAACCCCCATTGGTGGAGCTGGCTCGCAGCCTCGGTATGCGGGCGGTAGATCAATGCTCGCCGGTAAAACAGCATCTAATGCTAGAGGCGATGGGGTTGCGGGGTGACTTGCCCGCCTTGCAAAAACGCCCAATCATCATCTAGCCTGAGATTGCAGCGATTTATTCAGAGGTTTCCTTGGGATACAATCGCACCCGCAACCGGGTTTCCCCCCTGATAACCAGATATAGGTAAGACAACAATGAGCAACGTGCCAAGTGAACTGAAGTATGTCAGCAGCCACGAGTGGATTCGTGATGAGGGTGATGGCGTAGTAACTGTTGGTATCACAGATTATGCGCAGGAGTCTTTGGGTGATGTAGTCTTCGTTGAGACTCCAGATATCGGCGCTGAGCTTGCGGCAGGTGATGACGCAGGTGTGGTTGAGTCTGTAAAGGCAGCCTCAGATATCTATGCTCCGCTCAGTGGTACGGTGCTGGAAGTTAACGAAGAGCTTGAAGATGCGCCTGAAAATGTGAACAACGACCCCTACGGTGATGGCTGGTTCTTCAAGATGAAGCTTAGTGATCTGGCTGAGCTCGAAGATCTGCTCAGCGCAGATGAGTACCAGGAGCAGTGCGAAGAGGAGTAACTTTTTCCGCTGCATAACACCCCGATCTGTCGCCTGCCACTGCGCTGAGGATGATGGTTCGGGGTATTTTGTTTTTTAAGAGATTGAATTGATGAGTGCTAAACCCCTGGTATTGCGTACGGGTGCCGACAAACGTCTACGTGCGGGCCATGTCTGGATCTACAGTAACGAGGTAGATACTAAAGCGACCCCGCTGAAAGATTTTGAGCCCGGCGAAGAGGTGCAGGTGGTCGACTCGCAGGGGCGCCCGCGTGCGGCTGCCTACGTCAATCCCAACACGCTGATCTGTGGGCGTGTCTATAGTCGCGATCCGAATCAAGCCCTGGATCGCTCGCTGATTGTGCATCGTTTGAATATCGCACTTTCGTTGCGAGAGATGAATTTTACCGATCCCTGCTACCGCCTGGTCTACGGCGACTCGGATGGTCTTCCAGGCCTGGTTATCGACCGTTTCTTCGATATTTTCGTTGTGCAGATCTCGACTGCCGGTATGGAGCGCGCGCAGCACCACATCATAGACGCCCTCAATAAAGTGTTTAAGCACTGTGCGATTCTGCTGCGCAATGATGGAAAGTTCCGCGCAACTGAGGGGCTCGATACCTATGTTGAGGTGGTTCAGGGAAATATCCCTGAGCTTGCGCCTCTGCGTGAAAATGGGGTTGATCTTCTGGCGCCGCTGATGACTGGGCAGAAGACAGGCTGGTTCTACGACCATCGCGAGAATCGCGCGCGCATGCAGCAGTTGGTGAAGGGTAAGCGCGTACTGGATCTATTTAGCTATGTCGGCGGCTGGGGTATTCAGGCGCTGGCGGCGGGTGCGACTGATGTAAGTTGTGTCGACGCTTCAGCAGGAGCGCTGGAAGTTGCCGTGGAGAATGCCCGTCTTAACGCCGCTGAGTCTAAGTTGCGTCCTTTGCAAGGGGATGCATTCGATATCTGTAAGGCCCTAGTTGCGGAGAAAGAGCGCTTCGACGTTGTGGTGGTCGATCCGCCGGCGTTCATCATGCGCAAGAAAGACGTACGCAATGGTGAGCGCGCCTATGCACGTATCAACAACTTCGCTATGCGCCTACTAAACAAAGGCGGAGTGCTGGTTTCGGCCTCCTGTTCAATGCATCTGGAGACAGATCGTTTGGTGGATATCTTGCGTTCAAATAGTCGCGAACTGGATCGCCAGGGCCAGATATTTGCTCAGGGTTACCAAGGTGCCGACCACCCAATCCATCCGGCGATACCTGAAACTGAGTACCTCAAAGCCTACTTTATGCGTCTACTGGCGAGTGAGTAGGTTGAATCATTCCCGGGGGCCTATTCAAGGGTCCCTAGTCTCCCTTGTGAGGCGATCCATTTAGTAGTCAGGGCAAAATCTGCTTCGCTTAGCGAGGCGATATCTAAATCCGTGTGCCACACTAGAGTTATAAGAAGCGATAAGTGTGGAGGTAACAATGGATAGTATTCTGGTTCGTGATGTCATGGACGCGTCAATCGTACCACTCAATCCTGAGGCATCACTCGCGCAAGCGGTGGATCGAATTACAGACTCTCATCATCTAGGACTTCCTGTGGTGGATGGGGAGCGGAAACTGGTTGGATTTCTCTCCGAGCAGGATTGCATCAAATATGTCATTAGCGGCAGTTACTACGCGGATAGCCTTACTCGTGTGGGTGACATCATGAATGCTGAGCCGCTGCTGGTAAGTGCCAATGAGTCGGTATTGGCTTTGGCAGAGCGTATGCAGACGGGTAAACCGAAAAACTACCCCGTCTGCGATGAGGGGAAATTGGTTGGTTTAGTGACTCGTTCTGCCGTTATTCGTGCGCTCAACGATAAGATTAAAACCACTAAAATAGCGATTTAAGACGCCCTTAGCGCAAGTCGAGGATAGGCCAGTTGCGCTCCGTCGCTATGGCCTTTAAGCGCTCATCTGGGTTCACAGTCACGGGGTGTGTTACACCCTCTAGCAGCGGCAAGTCGTTGATTGAGTCAGAGTAGAAGTAACTGCCATCCAAGGAGACGTTGTTCTCCTTAATCCAGCGGTTCAGACGTACCACTTTACCATCCTGAAAGCAGGGGACGTCGGTTACGCGTCCTGTGTACCTACCATCAATTTGTTCTGGTTCCGTTGCGATGATCACCGGTACATTCAGCCGTTGCGCTATTGGTCCGGTAACAAATCGGTTAGTGGCTGTGATGATCATCAGTTTGTCACCGTCGTCGCGATGCTGCTGCAGCAATGCTTCAGCCTTAGGCAGCATCATTGGCTCTACCACCTCTTGCATAAACTCAGCGTGCCACTGACTTAGAAGATCTAGGGAGTGCTCTGACAGCGGTTTTAGTGCGAAGCTAAGAAACTCTAGGATATCCAGCTTGCCCTCTTTGTAGAGTTGGTAGAAACGGTCGTTGGCTAGGCGATACTCATCTGGGTCCACAACCCCTTTGTGGCAGAGGAACTCGCCCCAAGCGTGATCGCTATCACCATCAAGTAGGGTGTTATCTAGGTCAAATATTGCCAGTGCCATTGTCTCTCCGATTCTGGGGTAAAACCCCTGAAATTGTCCCATTACTAAGCTCAAGATTTTACTGTAATTCGTCGGATGACCAAAACACTCATATGTGAAACAATGCGTTTAAGAAAAATTTTTAGTTAAGGATTACATAGGTGATCGATTCTGATGGGTTCAGACCGAATGTCGGTATCATTCTGGTCAATTCGTCGGGTCAGGTGCTTTGGGCGCGTCGTTGCGGTCAAGATGCTTGGCAGTTCCCCCAGGGCGGGATTAAGACAGACGAGTCGGCCGAAGAGGCGATGTATCGCGAGCTGCAAGAGGAGGTTGGTTTGGCGCCAACCGATGTGGAGATATTGGGCGTGACACGCGGTTGGTTGAGGTATCGCCTGCCCA
This sequence comes from Oceanospirillaceae bacterium, assembly GCA_013373575.1. Classification (GTDB taxonomy): domain Bacteria; phylum Pseudomonadota; class Gammaproteobacteria; order Pseudomonadales; family Balneatricaceae; genus Marinobacterium_E. The sequence goes on from JABXHP010000022.1 coordinate 4,851, forward strand.
AGCGGATGATTCGCCGTCACTCCCACCCTATCTGCATCGGACAGAAGCAGAAGTGGTTTATGCTGCGAATGCTGAGTGAAGATAGTGCTGTCCAAATTGACTGTTGTGATGCACCAGAGTTTGATGGCTGGCGCTGGGTGAGTTATTGGTACCCCTTGGGACAGGTGGTCTCATTCAAACGAGAGGTGTATCGCAAAGCGATGCGCGAGTTGTCGCCAAGGTTGGCTAGAGTGATTAAAAAAGCGTAGTTAAATACGCAGAGTAAACAGTGACCCCATACACAGGCTGAGGAGTGTGTTGATGAGTGTTCTGGCCAAGCTGCGTCAGATAGTTCAAGAGGTGTCTGCAGCGGAAGATCTAGAGTCGGCTCTGGCGCTGACTGTAGAGCGCATTCGCGACACTATGAAGACTGAGGTGTGTTCTATCTATCTACTGGACGGAACTACGCAGCGCTACGTTTTGCGCGCCACCGAGGGTCTGAACAAGGATGCTGTTGGTCAGGTTAGCCTCTCACCCACCGAGGGTGTTGTAGGCCAGGTTGGTACTCGGGCTGAGCCTATCAACCTTGAGGATGCATCCACTCACCCTGCGTTTCTCTATCTTAAATCCACCGGCGAGGAGCGTTACCACGCGTTTCTGGGTGTACCTATTATTCACCAGCGCACGGTGTTCGGTGTGCTTGTTGTACAGCAACGCGAGATGCGCCGCTTCGATGAGTCGGAAGAGGCCTTTATGGTCACTATTTCGGCGCAATTGGCAGGCGTAATTGCGCACGCAGAAGCGACCGGGTCGATTAATATTGAACCCAACGCCAAAGGCAGTTCAGCGGACCGCCCAGCGCGCCACTTCAATGGTGTGGTCGGTAGTCCCGGTGTCGCGATTGGTGAAGTCCGTGTTGTTAGCCTCTCTGCCGATCTCAACGGAGTGCCGGATAAATCCATAAAGGATATTGAGGCGGAGCTGGAGGCGCTTGATACGGCTGTAGCGGCTGTTCGCCAAGAGATTACCGAGATCGCCGATATGCTCGCTAATCGACTTCGTAACGAAGAGCAGGCTCTATTCCAGGTTTACCTGCGCATGCTAGATGACAATGCGTTAGTCACTGAAATTCGTGAAAAGATTAAAGCGGGTAACTGGGCTCAAGGTGCGCTGCGTGAAGTCATACTGGCTCATGTGCGTGAGTTCTCCATGATGGATGACGCCTACCTACGTGAACGCGCATCGGACATACGTGATCTTGGACGGCGTGTGCTTAGTTGTCTACAAGAGGGGGCCTCCGCACGTATTCAGAGCTACCCAGATAACACCATATTGGTTGCAGATGAGCTCTCGCCGGCGATGTTTGGCCTGGTGCCGGAAGAGCAGTTAGCCGGGATGATCTCCATAAGCGGTTCGGGTACCTCGCATGCGGCTATCCTAGCCCGCTCTATGGGTATCCCTACAATCATGGGTGTGGTGGATCTGCCTCATACCCGCATTGAGGGTCGCCACGTTATTGTAGATGGCTACTCTGGACGCGTATTTGTTGACCCCAATGACGACCTCCTCAACGCTTATAGCGATATCGTTAAAGAGGAGCGCGCGATTGCGGCGGGTCTGGATAAGTTAAAAGAGCTTCCAGCAGAGACTGTTGATGGCCATCGGATGCCGCTCTGGGTTAATACGGGTCTCACGGCTGATGTTGAGCGCTCGCTTGAACGAGGTGCTGAGGGCATTGGCCTCTACCGCACAGAAATTCCGTTCATGATTCGTGATTTCTTCCCTAGTGAACACGAGCAGACCGAGACTTACCGTCGGCAGTTGGAGTTATTCGCTCCCAAAACTGTAACCATGCGAACCCTAGATATAGGTGGGGATAAAGCGCTCTCCTACTTCCCGATTGAAGAGGAGAACCCCTTTTTGGGGTGGCGCGGTATTCGCGTGACCTTGGATCACCCTGAAATTTTTCTCGTTCAGGTACGCGCTATGCTGCGTGCATCCGAGGGGTTGAATAACCTGCGCATCATGTTGCCAATGGTAACCAGTGTGCATGAGGTTGAGGCAGCGCTGCGTCAAATCGATCAGGCCTACAATGAGCTCTGTGAAGAGGGGCTGGATATTCGCAAGCCACCCGTGGGCATCATGATTGAGGTGCCTGCCGCGGTCTACCAGATCGGCCGCTTCGCTTCGCTAATAGACTTTATCTCTGTCGGTTCTAATGACCTTACCCAGTATCTGCTAGCCGTGGATCGCAACAATCCGCGTGTTGCCGGGCTCTACGCTTCATACCACCCTTCGGTACTGCTGGCGCTGCAACATATTGCCCATGAGGCGCAGCGGGTTAATAAGCAGGTTTCGATCTGTGGGGAGATGGCGGCGGATCCAGGTGGTGCTTTGCTGCTGATGGCTATGGGCTACGATGTGCTCTCAATGAATGCTAACAACCTACCCAAGGTTAAGTTGGCGATACGCAGTGTGAGCTATAAAGATGCGCTGACGCTTTTGGGTCGCGTCATGCGCATGTCTGATACCGATGAAATTCATGCAGCGCTTAGATCTGCTCTACAAGAGAGCGGTTTGACTCAGCTGACCCGTCCCGAGCTTCCTGGAGAACATTAAATGATCGAAAGCTTGATTCTGTACCTAGTACTTGGTGCTGTGGCTGGTGTTGTGGCCGGCCTATTTGGAATTGGTGGTGGCCTATTAATTGTGCCAGTGCTTATTTTTAGTTACACCTTGCAGGGTTTGCCTGAGGCGGTAGTTACTCACTCTGCTATCGCCACCTCTCTGGCCACTATCGTCATCACCTCTATCGCCTCAGTGCGGGCACACAATTCACGTGGCAGCGTGCGTTGGGATCTCTTCAAACCCTTAGCGGCAGGCATAGCACTGGGAGCACTTGTTGGTGTTGCTATCGCTGACTCGCTAAGCGGTGCCAATCTTCAGCTTCTCTTGGGTATTTTTGTTACCTCGGTTGCGGTGCAGATGTGGTTCGACCTCAAGCCAAAAGCGGGTGGTTCCCTGCCAGGTAAGTCAGAGTTGGGAATGGCAGGAGCAGGTATCGGTTGTGCCTCGTCTATCTTTGGCATAGGCGGTGGTACGTTGACCGTGCCTTACCTTACTGTGCGCGGGACAGAGATGCGTCAGTCAGTAGGTACCTCAGCTGCTTGTGGTCTGCCTATTGCTGCTGTCTCGGCGCTTGCCTACATCTGGGCTGGCATGGATGCTCAGGGGATGCCTGAATATAGCCTCGGTTATATCTACCTTCCGGCGTTTGTTGGTATAGCACTGGCAAGTTCGCAGTTTGCTAAAGTGGGCGCAAAGCTCGCCCATACTCTGCCACAGAAACGTCTGAAGCAGGTTTTTGCTCTCTTCTTGCTGGTAGTGGGTGCGCGTTTTTTGCTGCTTAACTTCCTCGGCAGTTAACCATGGTCTGGCTACACGAGATTGACCCTATTGCTCTGGGTCTAGGCCCGCTTCAGATTCATTGGTACGGTCTGATGTACCTCCTAGCCTTTGGCTCCGCTTGGATGCTTGGAGGCTACAGAGCGCGCAAGATGGGCTCTGGCTGGAGTGAAAAGCAGCTATCCGATCTTATTTTTTACTGTGCCATAGGGGTAATTCTTGGCGGGCGCATGGGCTATGTGCTGTTCTACCATTTTGACTACTTCCTACAAGATCCCCTCTGGCTGTTCGCTATCTGGGAGGGGGGTATGTCCTTCCACGGTGGACTTTTAGGCGTTGTTGCAGTCATCCTTTGGTTCTCTCGCCGGGAGGGGAAAACCCTGCTGCAACTGGGGGATTTTGTTGCACCCTTAGTACCGCTGGGTTTGGCCGCGGGGCGCATTGGTAACTTTATTGGTGGCGAGCTCTGGGGCCGGGCTACAGACCAAAGCTGGGGTGTTATTTTCCCCCGTGCCGGTGACCAATTGGCGCGTCACCCCTCACAACTCTACCAAGCTTTGGTAGAGGGTGTTCTGCTATTTGCACTTGTTTGGATCTACTCCAACAAGCCGCGCAAGCCCGGGTCCGTTGCGGGTCTGTTCCTAGTGGGCTATGGCATCGCTCGCAGCTCTGTTGAATTCTTCCGCGAACCCGATGCGCATTTAGGGTTGATTGGCTTTGATCTGCTATCGATGGGGCAGTTGCTCTCCCTGCCGATGGTTGTGGTGGGGCTGATTCTGCTGCTGCGCCCTGAGGCGAAACGCTGAGGTTGTGGAGTCTGCACTCTTAAGCTGGTAGCCTCCTTTACAAAATATTTTTGTTGGTGATGAATAGATGAAGCAGTATCTCGATCTCTGTCAGCGTATCGTTGATGAAGGCGTTTGGGTCGATAACGCTCGAACCGGTAAGCGCTGTCTGACAGTCATCAATGCCGATCTGAGCTACGATGTTGGTGCCGGTGAGTTTCCTCTGGTAACGACACGTA
>JABXHP010000161.1 GCA_013373575.1 Oceanospirillaceae bacterium
TCACGTGCGTCCTTACCCTGAATATCAATTTTGCCGAGGGTAGAAGCATCCAGAATGCCGACAGACTCGCGCGTCGCTTTACATTCACGATCCAGCGACTGTTGCATAGTCTCGCCCGGTTTCGGGAAGTACCAAGGGCGTTTCCACTGACCTACGTCCTCAAATAGCGCTCCATTTTCCACATGCCACTTGTGCATCGCCGTGTAACGCTTAGGGTCGAAGAGCTCACCGCGGTCGCGGCCTACCATCGCACCAAAGGTTACTGGTGTGTAGTTAGGACGGAAAATTGTCGTACCGGTCTCAGGAATTGACCTGTTCAACGCTTTAGCGGCAATTGCCATACCGTTGATATTACCTAATTTGCCCTGATCGGTACCGAAGCCCAGTGCGGTGTAACGTTTAACGTGCTCAATTGACTCGTAACCTTCGCGACACGCCAGTTCGATACCCGCCGCTGTCACGTCGTTCTGGTAATCAACAAACTGCTTCACTTCAGATGTCCGTTTCACATGTGGAATATGGAACAGAGTCATTGGTGGATGTTCAGCAATCTGCTGGGTCGTCGGTAGCTCAATCTGTACCTGCTCCATACCGAGCTCGGCCAACGCTTTCTGACCAGCCTCAGCACCCTGCGCTAGCGCACCGGCGGTAGTGAAATCACCATTAATAGCACCCGCTGTCAGACGTTTCTCAACGGTCGGGCCAGGTAGGAAACCAACAACCTTCTCATCCCAAACCGGGCGACTGCCAGTGTGGCCAGCCAGGTGAATAACCGGGCTCCAACCACCGCTCGTTGCTACGGTATCAGCACTGAACTTAGTCACCGGGCCCGCTACCGCGCTGCCATCTGCATTCAACGCAGCGACGCTTACACCGGTCACACGCTTGCTACCTGAAACATCGATAACACCTGAGCCTTTAATCAGCTTGATGCCACGTTTGCTAGCTTCGGCAACCTGAGCTCCCTGAGGATTTTGACGGGTATCAACAATCGCAACCACTTTACGGCCAGCATCTTGCCAATCGAACGCAGCCTGGTAACCGCCATCGTTAGTGGTCATCACCACTAACTCGTTACCCGGCACTACACCGTAGCGATTGATGTAGGTTGATACAGCACTCGCGATCATACAACCCGGCACATCGTTGTTGCCGTAAACCAGTGGACGCTCGTGCGCACCCGTGGCCAATACAACCCATTTAGCGCGTACACGGTGCAGCGTCTGACGAGCTTGACCTGCAGGCGCTTTGTCAGCGATGTGGTCAGTGTTGCGCTGATGGATAGTTAAGAAGTTGTGGTCGTGATAACCATTTACAGTCGAGCGAGGCAACAGCATGACATCCTGCATGCCGGCAAGCTCTGCAGTGACCTTCTCGACCCAGTTTGATGCTGCTTCACCATCCAGAGTCTCTTTGCTGCTCAGTAAGCTACCGCCGAACTCAGACTGTTCATCAGCCAAAATTACACGTGCGCCCGCACGCCCAGCAGTCAATGCTGCAGCTAAGCCTGCAGGACCAGCACCTACAACTAGAACATCGCAGTGCTGATTGATCTTTTCATAGCTATCAGGATCGTTCTCTAGAGGAGAGCGACCTAAGCCTGCAGCCTTGCGGATAAACTTCTCGTAGGTTTCCCACATAGATTGCGGGTACATAAAAGTCTTGTAGTAGAAACCTGGAGGCATCATTTTGCCACCGACCTTACCAACAACACCCATGAAGTCAGTATCTACGCTTGGCCATCCGTTAGTTGCACCTGATACCAAGCCATCGAACAGCTCCTGCTGAGTTGCACGCACGTTCGGCACCTGAGTCGCCTCAGTCGCACCAAGCTGCATTACCGCATTCGGCTCCTCAGCACCTGCGGCCACAATGCCGCGCGGACGGCTGTATTTAAAGCTACGACCGATAACGTCGATACCATTAGCCAGCATCGCTGAAGCCAGAGTATCACCCTCAAAACCTTTGTACTGTTTACCGTTGTAAGTAAAGTTCAGTGACTTACTACGATTGATGCGCCCACCAGACTGGAGGCGGTTTTTCTGTGTCATAACTCCACTCCCTTACTTGGCACTGTCAGACTGTGCCACCACAGATGGCTGCTCACCGATCAAGTAGACTTCTTTGATCTCGTAGCTAACTGTGTCACGCGTAACATTGAAGAACTTCCGGCAACCGGCCGCATGCACCCAAAGCTCGTGGTGCAGACCACGTGGGTTTTTGCGGAAGTAGAGGTATTCCCCCCACTCCTTATCCGAGCAAGCTTCCGGATCCAAAGGACGCGCAATATGCGCCTGTCCTTTAACGTGGAACTCTTCCTCTTCGCGGTACTCACAACAGTGAGGGCAGTAAATATGTAGCATTGCTTATTCCTCGTTAGTGAGCCACGCCAGCGGCGCCGTGTTCATCGACCAGCGCTCCGTTGTGGAAGCGGAACATAGAGAACGGCTTAGCCAGAGGGTGCATCTCACCCTTCGCCAGAGATGCCGCAAACACATGACCAGACCCGGGCGTTGCCTTAAATCCACCCGTACCCCAACCACAGTTGAAGTAGAGGTTTTTAACTGGCGTCTCGCTAAGAATTGGACAGGCGTCTGGACAGGTATCAACAATACCGCCCCACTGACGGTTCATTCTTACTCGACTGAAGATTGGGAATAGCTCAACAATCGCCTGCAACGTGTGCTCAATGGTCGGGAACGAACCTCGCTGCCCGTAGCCGTTGTAGCCATCGATACCGGCACCGATAACCAAGTCACCTTTATCAGACTGACTCACATAACCGTGCACGTGGTTTGACATTACGACCGTATCTAGCACTGGCTTGATAGGTTCAGATACAAGTGCCTGCAGCGGATGAGACTCAAGCGGCAACTCAAAACCACCCATCTTCGCGACAACACTCGAGTTACCCGCAACCACAGCACCCACTCGGTCCGCCATGATGTCGCCGTAACGGTTGGTCTTAACGCCAACGATGGTGCCATCCTCAATGATAAGATCGGTCACCTCAGTTTGCTGTAGAAGATCTACGCCGAGCGCATCAGCACCGCGGGCGTAACCCCAAGCAACGGCATCGTGACGGGCTACACCTGCACGCGGCTGCCACGATGCACCAAGCACTGGATAGCGCGTATTGGCCGAGCAATCCATGTGCGGCACCAACTCCTGCACCTGTTTTGCATCTAGCACTTCACCGTCGATACCGTTAAGACGGTTCGCGTTAACTCGGCGCTGGATATCGCGCATATCTTGCAGAGTGTGACCGAGGTTAAGTACACCGCGCTGAGAGAACATCACGTTGTAGTTCAGATCCTGCGACAGACCTTCCCACAGCTTCATTGCATGTTCGTATAGATGCGCCGCTTCGTCCCAAAGGTAGTTAGACCGCACAATAGTCGTGTTGCGCGCGGTGTTACCACCACCAAGGTAGCCCTTTTCGATAACCGCAACATTAGTAACGCCAAACTCTTTCGCCAGATAATAAGCTGTCGCAAGACCGTGGCCACCACCACCGATAACGATAACGTCATATTTCTTTTTTGGCGTTGGGTTGCGCCAAGCGCGCTGCCAATTCTCATGATGGCTAAGACTGTGTTTGATCAGTCCAAAACCCGAATAATGCTGCATCGTATCAGCTCCCTATTCTCTGCTCGGCGGCCGCAGCCGCCAAATCTCGGTCAATTATGCGTAAACAGGATACTCGGCACAGAGCGCCTTCACTTTGCTCTTAACGTCAGAAATTTTTGCTTCTAACGCCTCTGGCTGGTTCAGAACATCCAACAGATCAGCAATCCAACCTGCCAACGCACGACACTCCTCCTCACCAAAGCCGCGCGTAGTCACAACAGGAGAGCCGATACGCAGACCAGAAGTGACAAACGGGGATTGAGGATCATTCGGTACAGCATTTTTGTTTACCGTGATATTGGCACGGCCCAGAGCTGCATCGGCATCCTTACCAGTCAACCCCTGCTTAATAAGACTGAGAAGGAACAGGTGGTTATCGGTACCGCCAGAGACCACGTCGTAGCCACGATCGATAAACACCTGAGCCATCGCCTGCGCATTCTTAACAACCTGAGTCTGGTAGGCTTTGAATTCTGGCAATAGCGCCTCCTGGAAAGCGACCGCTTTAGCGGCAATCACGTGCATCAACGGACCGCCCTGACCACCCGGAAAGACAGCTGAATTGAGCTTCTTCTCTAGCTCGTTATCACGCGAAAGAATCAGACCACCGCGCGGACCGCGCAAAGTTTTGTGCGTAGTCGTGGTAACCACATCAGCAAAAGGTATTGGGTTGGGGTAGACACCAGCGGCAACTAGACCTGCAACATGTGCCATATCCACAAATAGGTAAGCACCCACTTTATCTGCAATTTCACGGAAGCGAGCCCAGTCAACAATACGCGAGTAGGCGGAGAAACCGGCGACAATCATCTTCGGCTTGTGCTCTTGCGCTAACGCTTCAACCTGGTCGTAGTCGATCTCACCGGTTGCTTCATTGAGGCCGTACTGAACTGCGTTGTAGATCTTGCCGGAAAAGTTCACGTGAGAGCCATGCGTTAGGTGCCCACCATGTGCCAGGCTCATACCCAACACAGTGTCACCTGGTGCACAGAGCGCTAAGTAAACGGCAGCATTAGCCTGAGAGCCCGAGTGTGGCTGTACGTTCACGTACTCAGCACCAAACAACTCTTTCGCACGATCAATAGCTAACTGCTCAACAATATCGACGTACTCACAGCCACCGTAGTAGCGCTTCTCTGGGTAACCCTCGGCATACTTATTAGTCAGCACCGAACCCTGAGCCTGCATAACGCGCGGGCTTGTGTAGTTTTCAGAGGCGATAAGCTCGATATGCTCCTCTTGGCGCTGATTTTCGCGCTCGATTGCGCCCCAAAGAACATCATCAAAGCCTTGAATGAGATCGGTTTTCTTAAACACTTTTGCACTCCTGAATTGTACTTACGGCCGAGGGAACCTATGGATAAGCCCCTTACCTCATTAATGATGCGGCTGATAATAGGGGGAATTTTTTTCAGAACTATGCATAAAAACGTCCCGCGAATTTCAATTTGCGACAGTAAATCAAACCGATAGACGAGCAGAAGCGGGCACTGAAAAAGCACAAGCAAGTGTAAAAACAGAGAGCGTGAAGGGTTGGATTTTAGGGTTCTTCGCGCGCTCTCAAAGGAGGTAGAAATTTACTCCGTCAGGGTATCAACCAGCAGAAGATCGACTATATCTATGAACGACAGATTGGCTAATTAATAGCGACCTGCAAACTGGCTCTGCACCGTACTCAAGATTTAATTCCATTTATTTTTAACTCGTGATCAAATCGCGGCAAAAGGAGTGGATATGCAAAAAGTGATAATTCTAGACGGCGGCATGGGGCACGAACTGAGACGCATGGGCGCCCCCTTTTCACGCCCCCTCTGGAGCGCAGAAGCGCTGATTAAAGCACCCGAGATGGTGGTGCAGGCGCACAAGGCCTATATTGATGCCGGGGCTGAGATCATAACGACCAACAGCTATGCCTGCGTCCCGTTTCACCTTGGGGATGAGCTCTACCAAGAGCGCGGCGCAGAGTTGGCACAACTTTCAGCCAAACTGGCAGCCCAGGCGGTTAGTGAGTCACATCGCTCAGTCAAAGTAGCCGGCTCACTGCCTCCGCCAATGGGAAGTTACCGTCCAGACTTTTTTGATACCGCGATTGCCCAACCCGTAACGCGCGCACTCTACGAAGCAATGCGTGATGATGTCGATCTATGGCTAGCAGAGACGATCTCAAGCCTTGCCGAGTTCGATAGTACTGCAGCCGTACTACGCGATGCACAGAAACCTGTCTACTTCTCCTTCACACTCGATGATGACTCAGCCACACCGCAACTACGTTCCGGTGAGAGCATAACCGCAGCTGTTGAGCACGTTGCTCAATCAAATGCGACTGGCCTGATGTTCAACTGCTCGATACCCGAAATCATGTCGACAGCGCTTTCCGAAGCGAAGCGGTGTATTGACAGCCTGAACTGCGACTTACAACTTGGTGTCTACGCAAATAAGTTTACACCCATCAAAACGACCCAAGACTCACGCAGTCAAGAGATCGAGATGCGCGAAATATCACCCGAGGGCTACAGCAAGTTCGCCAACGCCTGGCACAGCCAAGGCGCGACAATTATAGGTGGTTGCTGCGGGATCGGACCGGAGCACATAGCCGTATTGAGGGAGTGGCAAGAATCAACATTTAGCGCCAGGTAACGGGCTGAAAAAAGAAAAGGCCGCTCAATGAGCGACCTCTTCTCTTGCTAGACTCTTTTTGGCTCGCGCCGCTTTAAAACCTCACTCAGTCTGCGCGAGCTGCTAGCAGCTCACGACCGCGTGCAACCGCAGCCCTGACCTGATCGGGTGCAGTACCGCCAATGTGGTTACGCGCACTAACAGAACCCTCTAGTGTAAGTACCTCAAACACATCGTCCTGAATCTGGTCAGAGAACTGCCGCAGCTCTTCGAGCGTCATATCAGAGAGGTCTTTGTTCGTTTTAATGCCGTAGGCAACTGAGAGCCCTACAATCTCGTGCGCATCGCGGAATGCAACACCAGCGCGTACCAGGTAGTCAGCAAGGTCA
>JABXHP010000401.1 GCA_013373575.1 Oceanospirillaceae bacterium
AGCCATTGATCGTCGATACACTGCAGCCGATCTCTGAAGCGCCCAAGAAGATAGGGTGGCTTTGAGACGTTAGATCCAGCCTCTGCGGTAAAAAGCAGCACGTAGCTAAGAGCCGTAGCGGTATCGGCATCAGTGACGTCCACAAGAATATTGCTTATCAAGTGCCTGCTTATGCGGGCGGGACGGGCTTTGAAGGCGGCTAAAATGTTTTCGCGTCCCTGAATCAGCTCCGCTGGCGCGCTGGGGCGCGCAAATGTGCCGTCAGGCACAAACATCTGCACCATCTGCGCATACTCGCCCGCATCATTTAACACGGCGAAGCGTTTGATGAGTTTCTCGCATTGATGCTCAGCAAGCATTCGTTCCATTGGGGACATCGCTTCTCCTTATCCAATCATCGCGTTAGGTAGCATCAAAACGATCTGAGGGAAACTGATCAACAGTGCAATGCAGAGAATCATCACGAACCAGAACGGCAATACACCCCGGAAAATATCACTGAGAGGGATCTCCCGCGCGACTGATTTGACGATAAACACATTGATACCAACAGGTGGAGAGATCAGCCCCATCTCCAGCGTTAATACCACCAAAACACCAAACCAGATGGGATCTATCCCCAGCTCTAATATGATCGGAAAGAAGATTGGCAGGGTGAGCACTAACATGGCAAAGCCTTCCAAGAAGCAGCCAAGCACCATGTAGATCAAGAGTATAACGATCAGTGTTCCAAGGGTCTCTAAGCCTAGGCTCGCCATGTACTCGCCTACGGTCGTAGGTATGTGACTCAGGGCCATGAAAGGGTTAATTAGATGCGCCGCGATCAGGATCAACATAACCGTTGCGGTAGTGGTCACGGAGTCACGCGCAGCATGCCAGAGCATTTGTAGTGTCAACGTGCGTGACATGAATCCAATTGTTATCACGGCACCCGCTCCAACAGCCGCTGCTTCGACAGGCGAGAAGAGGCCGCCGTAGATGCCACCGATAGTTAGCAAAATGATACCAACGATTGGGCCTGCGCCTAACAGCGATCGCATCTTCTCATTGAGGCTAGATTTTGGACCAGCAGGGCCGTATTCGGGACGTAACCAGCAGATAAACATTACCGTAGCGACAAACAGGGTTAACAAAAGTAGCCCCGGCAGCACCCCAGCTAAAAATAGGCGGCCGATACTCTGTTCTGTAAGAATCGCGTAGATTACAAAACCGGTTGACGGCGGTATGAGTATGCCGAGTGTCCCTCCGGCTGCAACGACCCCAGTGGAGAGTCTTGGGTTGTATTTAAAACGCTCCATCTGGCCCAGCGCTACCTTGCCGATAGTCAGAGCTGACGCCACGGATGAACCTGAGAGTGCAGCAAAACCGCCACACCCTATGACGGTGGCGGAAGCCAATCCACCTCTAAACTGACCCACGATGGCATACGCGGCATCGTAGAGTTTTCGGCTCATGCCTGTTTGTGACGCGACATTACCCATCAAGATGAACAGTGGAATCACCACCAGCTCGGGTGAGCTCGCTAAGGTGAATGCTTCGGACGCCAGTAGGCTTTTAGCGGCGCGGAAACTATCCAAAATCCAGATGCCACAAAAGCCAACGATGAACATAACAAAAGCAACAGGTATGCGCAGCGCCAACAAAATAAATAGTGAAAGGATACCCAGCAGGCCAACGGTTGCTTCAGTCACTCTGTTTCTCCTTGCGCACATCACGTCCTGAGATGCTCAACTCAACTGCGCGCAACAACATAGCAACAGCGGTCAGCAGTGAGAGGGAGCACAAGCCCCACTGGAACCAGGCTTTGGGGAGGCGCAGCAGGTTAGTTGAGAGGTTGAGCATCGTCGAAATCTTCGCGCTCTCATATACGGTGTATGCAAGCGCAACGAATATGAGAGCTCCTAGCAGTGCCGAGAGGATATCTATCGACCGGTTGAGGGCATCCGGAAAGTAGCTCTCCAACAGGTCTACTGCAACGTGATTGCCTTGGCGGTCACAGATTGCCATGCCGCCAAAAACAACGATAACAAGAGTCATCGTCATGAGATCCTGCGACCCGTAAAGAGGGTTCTGAATCCCACGGCCTATAACGTCTATCAATATTACGAGGGTAACGAAGATCAGACCGATTGATCCTAGAGCAGCAGACAGGCTGATTAGCCTGTCTGCCCAGGTGCGAAGTGAGGCTAGCATGCGCTTATTTGCGCATTGCCATCAGAGTTGCAGCACCGTCGACGGAGTCAACATAAGTGTCGACTACACCTTGAAGGGCATCAGCGAATACGGCCGCCTCGGCTGCTGATAGCTCTACAATGGTGTTATTCGAGTCACCCTTGGCGGTTTCAAGTGCCGCATTCGCGGTAACAAGCCAGGCGTCCTCGGCGCTTTTGGAGAGCGCAGCACCAGAAGCCGCATCAAGTGCAGCCTTTTGGTCCGCTGGCAGATCTTCATATACCTCTTGGTTCATGACGGTGTAGAAAGATACTCGCCCAAGAGGCGCCCCAAGCGTAATTGCATCGGCTACTTCGTCGAGTTTGAAGTCTTTTAGAACAGAGTGGCCTGTAATCACACCATCGATCAGACCCGTCTGCAGCGCGTTGTAGACTTGGCTTATTGGCATCTGTACGGGTGTCGCCCCCAAGGCTGTTGCCACCTCAGCAGCAGTAGCACCGGCAACGCGGATTTTCAGCCCTTTGAGGTCTGCGGGTGTACGCACTACTTTGTCTTTCATAATCAGTGCGTTAGGTTCAGCGGTCCAGAGCGCTAGCGGCTTAGTTCCAGGGAACTCATTGGCAAGGTGCTCGTCGTATGCAGCCCACAAAGCCTCGTAGCCTGGCTTGTCTGCGGGGATTGCACCGGGCAGTTCGGCAATCATGGTTTTGCCAAACTGAGATGAGGTGTAGCCTGGTAATCCCCATGCCATATCTGCAGCGCCTTGTAGAACGCGTACGTACTGCTCGACAGGACCGGCACCAAGCTCACCACCATGATAACCACGTACTGTCAGTGCACCATTGGTCTTCTCAGATACTGCGCTGTTGAGTGTTTCGATGACTGAAGCGTTGATCGTATGGAACGGCGGGGTGAAGTTGGCGAACTTCAATTCGGCGGCATGCAACGCAGTTGTTGATAAGCTGACAACAGCGGCCGCTGCGACCACCAAAGATTTGAGTTTC
>JABXHP010000177.1 GCA_013373575.1 Oceanospirillaceae bacterium
CGTTGAGTGGCCAATTGGTTTAGCTCTGCAGTAGCCTTAAGTTGACTGGCCTGCGCACCATCACGCTCGATACCGGCATCCAATGCCTCTTTCCGAGCTTCTTTCAGTGCCGCAGCGATCTCTACTATCTGCTGATCAACATCGTCTAGCTGCCTTTGAGCAGAATCTAGCTGGGCCTCAGCAGACTTCAGGTTCGCAGCTTCAACCTTACGCTGTGACTCTATTGCCGTAGTTTCGTTGCGGGCGGCGAACTTAGACTCTTTAAGCTTCAGCAACTCCGCTTTACTATCATTCTCGTTCTTGGCCAGCATCTCTAACGAAACCACCGAGTCGCTGATGACTTTTTGAGCTTCGGCGATCTTAGTCTCTGCTTCACCGATTCTAGTGCGACGCTCTTCAAGCACAGCTATGAAGCCGGTATCGTCACCGACGGTCGAGCTAACGGTTTCAAGCGCGCCAACAGCGCCCGCATATGTTTGATAGAGTCGCAACTCCGCTAGTATTTCGCTAGTTTCAGAGACGATCTGATCTACCTCAGTACCGGCTGACGCTCTTACGCGCGCACGGTTCTGTTCGGCCAGCTGTTTCTCGATTAGATAAAGCTCTTGAGCGCGTTCAAACTGCTCTTTGCTGGACTTGAAATCGCGGTAAGCGATATGGGTCTTAGCTAGGACTGCCATACGAACGGCTAGAGCCCGCGCGTGCTCAACTTCCACTCCAAGCTTGGCATTGGCGTTCAGAGTCGAAGCATTCGCTAGCTGAATAAGATTCCAACCAACATTCAAACCGTAAGTCGCCCACTCACCTGATTGCAAGAACTCATCACTGCTGGTTTGCAAACCAGCGCTCACACCCAAAGATGGGAAGAGAGAGGCTGACACCTTTTTGACGTCTGTCATCGCAATACGCTCGCGATACTTCTGCTCACGAATATCAGGGCTAAACTCATAGGCCCGTTGCTCTAATTCCTCTAGGGAAGATGAGAGAGAAAGTTCAGTTAAAGGTAGCTCTTTGAGCTCCAACTTCTCGCCCGGACGAGAGTTTACGATCTGAGACAACTCTATAACTGACCGATCTAGGTCCTGCTTTAGCAAACTCAATTGGCGGATTGACTCAAGAACTGTCTTGCGCTGACGCAATGCGTCCATCGGAGCAATCGCACCCTGAGCTTCGCCACGCTTTATAGTTATGAGTGCGTTTTCAGCACTCTTAATATTTTCAGCCACACGATCATTTAATTTCTGGGCCGCATAGGCGCGCCAGTATGCAGATTTGGCCTGCCTTACGAGGTCCATACCTGCGCGTCGTTCCCGCTCATTGGCGATCAAGGCACGCTCAGCGCTCTGCTTCGCATTGTAGTAGCCCAAAGCGAAATCCAGCACGTTCCAACTCGCAGTAAGACTACCGGTCGTCACCTCATCGGATGAGGATCTAGAGAAGGCTCCCGTAGGGCCAGCGTTACCTAGCGGCTGACTCGTCGAGTAACTATCGTTCGAGCGGTTTGAATAGCCTGCATTGAGCGCAAGTGAAGGCAGCATCGCTAGGTTATCAACCTGTAGCTGACTCAGTGCAAACGAGGACTCTAAGCGACGTAACCGGGTATCTAAGTTATTCATTACAGCCCGGTAAACAACCTCACTTTCATCAAGGCCTCGATCAATTACCTGACCAGGGCTGAACATTTTAGCAAGTTCAGCTGTGGCCGCCGCCTGGAGCTCATCGCCAGTCAGGGGCTTGGTCGAGACCGTGGTGGTACAACCTGCCAAGATCGCGGCACTTATTGCGACAGCGAGTGCTTGTTTCAACATTATCTGTTGTCCTTATCCGATTAAGACATCAATTCTTTCAATTTTGCACGCAGCCCCACTGGAGCCTGCTTCTCTTTCTCAGAGCTGACGAACAGCGCTTCTATTTCAGCCCAGTCTATCAACGCTTGGTCTGGTTGAATCTGTTCGTCCGGATTGGTGACCTCTTCACCATCTAACGTGATTCCCTGATCTAGGTTAATCCGGATAATCTGGCTAACTTCGTTGCCCCATTTATCCCGTGCTGTCAGCTGCAACTCAATGACACCATTGAGCCCTGCCGGAATCTCGCCGTAGAGTCTACCAGAAACCGGATTAAAATCGAGCCACTCTGGCAACGGCGACCCATCTGGCAGCGTCATCGAGAGCACGATATCACTTTCTCCACCGATAACGCTGAAAGTATCAGATGGAACAATCAAGCTGACAGTATTTGAGTCACCTAGTAAAGAGAAATTCGGCACTGGACGATTCAGCACCAAATTTCCTGTTTCACTAGCATTTTGGGACGACTGTGTGGCAACCAAACTTGCGAGCTCCGCTGCACCAGGTGCACTTTCGCCGCTAACACCGATGGTGTCGGTCGTTGAGCCACTTGTGAGAGTGGACTGAACACTTTCCGTGCTTACCAACGGACTAAATCCGTCATTGGAACCGCTAAGTGTTACGTTAGTGTTAGTAACTGTTCCAAATGTACCTGCTACAGATCCTGACGCAGCAGGCGGTTTGGAGTCCATAAACGAGATATCTGCAGCTTGGATGATTGACCTGAAGTCGTTGAAGACGCCGGTGTATTCACCACTCCAAACTGAAGAGTCAACCGATACATCTGTTCCTTCATACTGCTCCAGTAGAGTAGCCATCTGTTCAGGTGATAGATAATCACCGACAGTCAACGGACCTCCAACAACCGAACTAAAGGCAGCTAGATGTTCAACTACGATAGACTCGTAATCGGTACCTAGCAGGCCTTCCATTCCATCTAGGTCTAGCTCTACTGGACCCGGACCGGTGTAGTTGGTCAGCAAGGAATCGAGCTGCTCAGCCGACAAGTAATCGCCGACCGTCAGCGGACCTCCCGCAAAATCATCGATCGCATCAAAGTGCTCCAGCAGCACAGACTCGTAAGCAGTACCTTGGATACCACCCAGTCCATCGAGATCGAGCGTGACCGGACCTAGATCTGTGCTGTTAGTCAGCAAGGTATCCAACTGATCAGCCGTGAGGTAATCACCCACTGTTAGTGGACCACCCGTGAACGTATCGATCGCATCGAAGTGCTCCAGTAGAACAGCCTCGTAGGCCGTACCCTGAATACCGCCCAGTCCGTCAAGATCCAGTGTAACCGGACCCGGACCGGTGTAGTTGGTCAAC
>JABXHP010000057.1 GCA_013373575.1 Oceanospirillaceae bacterium
ACGCAGACGTTAGCAGCGGAGCGTGCGCGTTACTCAACCCAAGGCTGGGTTTTAGAGAATACGCGCCTTGCACGTTTTGATCCTATGGGAGCACAGATTAGCCTTGAACAGAGTGTCTCGCAGCCTTGGGAGACTGATCTGACGCCAGAGCTTCTGAGTGTTGTACTGGTAGAGCCCCGCTATCTCGCAGTCTCTGAACTGGGCGCCTATTCCAACTATCTCAACCAACAAGGGGTCGACCCTAAAAGGTACGATCTGGCGTTCTGGGGCAAGGTTATGCAGCCACTATCTGTGGTGGCACTCGTCCTTGTTGGAACCGCTTTTATCTTCGGGCCGCTGCGCAGCGTAACAGTGGGTCAGCGGATTCTGACGGGTGTAATAGTTGGGCTGGTATTTAAGTTCAGTCAGGATCTACTGGCTCCAGCAAGCCAAGTTCTCGGTTTTGCTGCATTCTGGGCGGCGCTAATTCCGATCTTAGTGAGCCTTCTGTTCGCAGGCTTTTTGCTTGTGCGGGTACGCTAGTGAGATAGCGAAGCAGCCCCGTGGCTTGCGACAATTACAGATCGAAATGCGAGAATATAGCGAACTTGAACGCACCTTTCCTACCTAGTGTTGCGCCAGTAGTCGTTTAGCGCTTCTTTCAGTCGCTGCATATTTATCGGTTTGGGTAGCACTAGGTCGACGCCAGCCCTCTTTAGGTTTTCAATCTCCTCGCCAATTACAGCCGCGGTGATCGCGATGATCGGCCCAGTGTAGCCCCTATCTCTGAGCGCGGTTGAGAGTTGATAACCATCCATCTCTGGCATCATCGCATCGGTGATTACGAGCTCAAATGGCTCTTTATCGAAGGCCTCAAGCGCTTGCTTGCCATTGTCTGTAACGCGGATGTCGGCCCCCGCTTTTTCTAGCAGAGACTTGGTTAGAAGTTGCAGGGTTAGCTGATCCTCGGCGAAGAGCACGCGACGCCCCTCTAACACCCTATCGTTAGATCGCTCAGTTTGAAGAGCTGTCTCCTGTTTATCCTTAACCGCGTTGCGAGATAGTCGGCAGCGAAGCTCAAAACCGGCGCCGCCATGGGCAGAACTAAAGTAGTTGATGTCGCCATCCATGAGCGCAGCGAGCTCTTTAGTGATATAGAGTCCAAGGCCGGTCCCCTCGGCGCTTGTATCCCCGCGTGCAAACGCCTCGAAGACGCGGCTCTGCTCATCAGTGGAGAGCCCTCGGCCGTCATCTTCGTACTTTACCGTTAACAGAATTTCCGTCTCGCCCAGTTCGGCCGCCACCTCTACCCACATTGTGGTGCCTTGTGAGTGGATAGCGGCGTTCTTAACCAGATTGCTGGTTATCTGGCGCAGTGCGGCCGTGGCGAACAGTGTAGGTGTTTCAGCCGCTTTGTTTGCGTTCAGATTTACCACGAAATTGTGCGGCTTAAGCCAGGAGGAGAGCGAGTTAACGGTGCTCGTTATAACGCGTAGCGGACTGTCGAGTTGCTCTGTTTTGGTCTTTACCTGATCGGGTTGGGTTACAATCCGAAGATCATCCAATAATTCAAGAACTAGCTGGGTTGAGTCACAGATGTTTGCGCCGTACGGTGCAATGGCATCAAGCTGCATCTCATCCTGCATCATCTTCATTGAGGCGAGGGGAGTCCGTAGCTCATGCCCAATAATTGAGAACAACTCTGCTTGTTTTTCACGGCGCTTCTCAAGCTCTTTTTTAGCCTCTTCAGCGTCCCGTCGAGCCTGCTCTAGCTCGGTGACGTCAATTCGGCTGATGGCCTGATAGCGCCGGCCGTTTCGGCTATAGGGTGGGGAGACAGAGAGCTTTGCCCAGTGAACAAACTCACCCGTTTGGGCACTCTTTCCCGGAACAATGAGGGTACCCTCGGCCGAGTCAATTAGATGGTTAATCTCATCCAAATACTCCTCGCCAAAAAAGGCACCGAAGGCCTCATCCAAGGTTTTATCGCCCATGAGCAACTGTGGATTCACGACGTTGCCGCTGAGGTTACGCACTAGACGGGTCTCGCAATCCAGCTCCAGAATGGCAAACTTAGCGGCGGTAGATGCTGAATCTAAGACGTAATGTATCGTCTTCTCTTGAGAGAGTGCCTGTTTGGCGAGGTCTCTCTGCTGCTCAAGTTCAGACTCGCGCGCTTTTTCAGCACTGATATCAAGTATTCCAATATTAGTGGTGCGTTGGTTGTTCTCATTTATCCGGTGACTACTGAAGGCGCGAATCCATTTAGTTTCGTTGTTCACAACGATGCGATGTACTACTGAGCGCGACTCCAATCTGGCGTCGGACTCCACGAACTCATTAACCCGGTCGATATCCTCCGGGTGGATCAACGCCATCAGGCTATTGTAGGTGATTTTTGCGTCCGGCCCGAATCCAAAGATCTTTCTAACGTTAGTGTTGGCGATGTAAACACCGCTCTCAGTGCGCTCAAGCATACCCAAGCCTGCCGTCTGGACAGCGGCTTCGAGAGAGCCGAGAAGTTTAAGGTTCTCCGTCCTCGAGGTCTCCAGTTGGGCCCGGATCTCACGGGAGATAACAAGGTGAATCCAGAGTTGCGAGCCAACCACCGTAAACAGTAGCCAGACCCATAGATCGATCAACGATTTACTAATATCAGCGTCACTGGAGATAGCATGAAGGTCAACATCGTGATGTACGGACCGCAGCACAAGGCCAACGCCGACACCGACAACGATATAAATTAGGCCCTTTGCCCACCATTTTAAGGTTTTATAGCGTATATCTGAGTCTTGCTCGACCACGAACAGCGTATGAAAAATCATAAGCATTGCGAAGCTATTGAGTAAGAAGCGAGTCACCAATGCTGGGTCGATCTCGCTGCTCGGGGCAAGTTGGAAAAATACCGTTACGCTTAGAAGTGCAATAGAGGTAATAAGCGCCTCTAGCTTGTGTATGCTCAGATAAACCACTATCGATACGACGGGGAAAAACATGGCCGGAGCCAGTCCAGACTCCTCTTGGGCGTAGGCGTAAATAGGAATTAATAGAATAGAGCCAAGTAGAGGGTACCAACTGTTTGAGCTAATTCGCCAATTTTTCAAGCTGGCATAGAGGGCAAGGGCCAGTACTAGGGTTAGTAGTTTCGAGTTTGAAAAACCGGTGAGTAGAAGCATAGCGGCCATAGCGAAACTGCTGTGTAGACAGAGATCAACCAGCGCCTTGTGACGCCGTTGAGCTATCTTAAGGTCACTGTAGAGCAGTGTGTGTATGAGCGGTGCGAGTAGCCCGCTGGCAATTAAAGTACGCAGGGCAAGGGGATCATGCTGGGGCTGCGACGCCAGTGTGTATACACCGGCATAGATCAGCACGTTAAACAGCGCCAGGCGAAGCCCAAATCGTTTGTCAAAAAGGATAACTAGCGCTAGGGTTATTAGGGGTAGATAGAGTAGTGAATAGATACCTTTAACGCTGACGAAATAGAGACAAATTGCATTGGAAACAAGTGCTACCAGCGAGATCGTTTTCTGCAAGCGTTGTGAGGTAGAGAGTAAGCTTGCTACGCCGAGCAGAACTAACAGACCAAGGTTTGCAAACAGTAGAGTGTTGTCTTGTTGGACTGGTGACACCAGAGTCGCTGCCAGCGACAAAATTGGTAGGAGAAAGAAGAAGCTCGCTCGCAGGGCTCGGCGCGATCTATCCAAGTTAAGAACCCAGCTACTCATTACAATTACCTCAAATCCAGTTATTTACGACTCTGGTTATCAACAACTTCAGCATCGACCTATCCCACTGTTAGGCACTGCTATCTAGCTCTAGTAGGCTCTGTAACTCTGTGGGTGCTCAACTGTTTGAGATATAAGCAAAAAGCGAGCCATAAGTCATCATGTTTGTGTTTTTTTATGGATTAGATCAGGTTGTCGACGTTAGATTGGTGCTGGACGGCCGAGCGCCTTGCTGATTAGGCAAGAGAGTGCAATGACTGCACATCGGTTGTTTGCGATAGCCAAGCGCCTATCGCGCAATCGATATCTACTCTTTGGTCTAAATCGGCCAAAGAGCTAAATCGTCCAAAGAGAGCACCCCGGTGAGGTTAGATTAGCGACAACGTAAAGGGCGTTGACTGCTCTCATGAGCTGTTGTTTATGCCTAAGAGTTAGGCGCTTTTGCGTTGAGGTTTGGGGGTGCGAACAACTACAGAGTTCGACCAGCGGTCGTGCCAAGCTAGGCGTTCATCGCTCGCTAGTATCATCCAGAAACCTAATCCAAGGCAGAGTAGAGAGACGGCGCCGCCGAAGAAACGGATTAGGGCTTGCGTCCAGCTGAGTCTGCCGCCGTCGTGAGTCTGCACCCGCAGGTGCCATGCAAGCATTCCTAATGTGCGACCGGCTCGGGTCCAGCAGTAACCGAAAAAGAGGAAATTGGTGCACAGTAGTGCTGATTGTAAACTTGCTTTGCCCAGCGCTGTGTCAATTGCCTCTCCGCCGTTTAGCGCCACGGCAATGAGTACTACAATCATGGAGATCGCGATAACGATCAGAGTATCGTAAACCAACGCAGCGAGGCGACGTGTCAGAGTCGCTGGGGCAACTTGATTGAGGTCAGCGGTAAAATCTGCAGGCATTGAGAAGCTCCCTAATTTGGCGCCTAGTCTAACCAAAGTGTTGCGCTGTATCTACGCGACCTGCGGTCGATTGGAGTGTTTTTGGCGCCTCGCAAGGTGCGTAAAAAGCCCGCAAAAGCGGGCTAAGGGCGGGTTAGCTCCGTCATAACTGTTTTAGGCGTGGCCAAAAAGGGGGCGTAATTTGGTGCCTACGTAGCTGCCAGCAAGGGCGAAGGCAATCCACAGCCAGCCGTGTAGGCTGCCTGAAACGACGCCGCCGATAAAAGCGCCAATGTTACATCCGAAAGAGATGGTTGCACCGTAGCCCAGCATGACGCCGCCGAGAAGTCCGCCGATAAACTGGCGAAGTGTAATCTTAAGGTTGAGTCCGAAGCGGCCCGCCAACGCGGCTGCAAACAGGGCTCCAATGATCACGCCGATATTCATTAGTGATCCGGCATCAGCTGTTAGCGATTCAAGCAGAGCGCTATCGCGGCCCGGCTGCATCCAGTAGGTGGTGAAATCGAGCTCTAGATCCAGGCTAAACATCTCAGCGACCTTTGCACCCCAGACCGGATAGGCCAGAGCAACTGCCCAAGGGCGGCCAAGCATTGCGAGCGTTACAAAGTTGAGCAGTGCTAAGCCGATAGCGCCCCAGAGCATTGGCCAGGGCCCTTGCACCAGTCGCGACCAAAACGGAGCGCTCACACCCTCTGAGTGGCTCGATGATGTGCTGAATGAGCGGGTGAGCAGGTAGATTGCCGCAAACACCGCTAAGTTAGCCAAGATTGCAGGGATTACACCGAAAGATTCGATCAGGCTGACGGGGGCCAACTGAGGTAGGCTGGTCCACCACTCGTAGTCGAGTGTCGCCCAGAGGGCTCCGCCAGAGAAACCAATAATCACCGGAATAGCACGAATCTGTCCGCCGCCGAGGTGGTAGAGGTTACCCGAGGCACAGCCGTTGGCGATCTGCATTCCGACACCAAATACGAAGGACCCAAAGACTACCGAAAGACCCAGTGGGCGAACGAAGCCACTGACGCTGTTACCGAAAAGCTCTCCCGAGCCAAGCACAGGGAAGAATAGCAGCACGCTGATAGAGAGCATCACCAACTGCGCGCGCAGGCCAGTCGCATCCCGGTTTACAATGAGGTTGCGCCAGGCAGTCGTGAAGCCAAACGAGGCGTGATAAAGGCAGAGTCCAAGGCCCATACCCAGCAGCAACAACTGCGCCTCAAAGGCACTCTGCTCGGACCAGACGTAGTAGAGACTAGAGGTGACTAGAAGTGCGGCAATCGCCAGCCAGGCACTCTTGCCTGCTGAGTAGGCTAAACCGATAACACCTTGGTTAGAGTTAGATACTGCGCTCATTCTAGTCTCCCGATTGAATGGGCGCAGTTTAAGGAAGTCGAAGAAAATGTTCCAAGAATGAATCAGAACATTTTAATTCCCATAGGGTATAAGAATTAATTTCTTTATATTTTTTTGATTAGTTAAACGGTGTGACGAAACGACCCTCAAAGGCTCTTGCTAGCTCTTTCGCTTCGCTTTGTCCCTGCTCATCAAGTTTCATCAAAAGGCGCTGTTCGATAGTGCGAGCTGTAAGGTCACCTCGGCCAGCAGCGCTATGCATCCACGCATAGGCCAAAACATCTGGATTTACGCTCGCATCATTACCATTTTGTGTCGCATAAAGTGTTCCAAGGAAGAACATAGAGGCTGCATAGCCTTCATTAGCGGCTTGGCGGTAGAGCGCTTCCGCTTTGACGTAATCAACCTCTACACCCGAGCCGAAGTTGTAGCTGCGCGCTAGGTTGTGGATAGCGGGGGTCAAGCCTTGTGCAGCGGCTTGTGAGTACCAGTCGAATGCAGCATTTAGATCTCTAGAGACACCCTGGCCATATTCATACATCTCACCCAAGCGGTTCTGTGCGCTAGCAACACCTTGTACTGCTTTTGGTTCAACCTCTTTGAACTCTATCTTGTACTGTTCATTTTTGATCGCGCGCAGTGCATTCACACTATTCAGGTGGCCCTGGCGCGCAGCCGACTCGAAGTAGCCCTTGGCCCGCTCGGTATCAGCTTTTACACCCAAGCCGTCTCGGTAGAGAACGGCGACTAGGTAGAGCGCCTCCGGATCGCCGTCACGCACTAGTGGCTTCAATTCGCTCAGAGTTGTTGCGTAATCTTTCTGCTCAAATGCACGTTCTGCCGCGATGATTGATGCCGCCTGCGCAGAGAAGCTTGAAACTAGAAAGAGTGAGGCGAGTAGGGTAGTTACGCGTTTCAAGAGTAGATCCCCTGTTTAAAGATGTACCAAGTTTGAGCGCTATGATACCGATAAATGAGGAGTAACGGCAGTGCGAAATCGCAATCCAGAACTTGCCAAACTGAATAACTGACCTCGCGCAGTTATTTTTCTGCAATTTGCGGTCTAAACTTTAGGGGGACAACCGTGAAAAGCAGCAGAAGTGGAGAGGCTCATGTTTCAGGACTTAGACAAAATGATGCAGGGTTCGCTGGCACCTTACAAAAAGATGATTGAAGTACAGACTGAGATGCTGGAGAGACTGTCAAAACAACAGATTGAGTGTACTCAAGCCTGTATGCAGGCGACTATTCAGCAGGCGATGGAGCTGCAGCAGGTCTCTAATCCGCAGCAGTTGACCCAGATGCAGATGGACTATACGCACCGCCTCGAGGAGATGGTTAATCACGCCAGCGAACAGAATATGAAAACGTTGAAAGAGGCGCATCGGGCGATCCAAGATCTGACGTTAAGCGCGTTAGCTACCAAGAGCTGAGGTAAGTATTGGCGCAAGGTGTTTCACTGTTTTATGGCAGTACAACGGGTAATACGGCACGCGTCGCCGAGCTAATAGAGACGCTTTGGGACTCAAAGCTGGTGCTGCAGCTGGTCGATATTGCTGAGTCTGGCGTAAGCCCTATGGTGATGGCAGACAAGCTTATACTCGGGGTGCCCACCTGGGATTTTGGAGAACTGCAAGAGGATTGGCGCGAAGAGTGGGACTGTTTTTGCGACCTCGATTTTAGCGGTAAGCAGGTGGCACTTTTTGGCCTAGGCGATCAACTGGGCTATCCCGAGTGGTTTCAAGATGCCATGGGGGTGGTTGCGAATCAGGTGACTAGCGCCGGGGGCGAGTTGATCGGGGACTGGCCCAATGAGGGCTACAGTTTCGAGGCGTCACGAGCGCTCTTGCCGGGTAGTCAGAGCTTCTGTGGGCTAGCACTTGATGAAGACAGTCAGTCTTGGGCGACTGAAGAGCGAGTAGAAGCCTGGTTGGTGCAAATCACTGCGGCGTTTGAACCTGATACTTCAAGTTAATATCTATTGCGAAGAACCTGGAGAAAGTATGAGAGCAAAGTTACTTACAGCTGTACTTGGCGTGTCTCTAATTAGCGCCTCACTCGCAACTTCTGTTGCACGAGCCGATATGGCTGAGGATGCAATTAAGTACCGCCAAGCGGTTTTTACAGCCTTCCGGTGGCACTTTGGCGCGATGGGCGCGATGGTGCGGGGTAAGGTCGATTACGATGCCGAACAGTTCGCCCACCACGCAACGCAATTTGCAGCGCTCACGCGTATGCCCAAGGAGGGCTTTATTGAAGGATCAGATTTCGGTGATACCGAAGCCAAAGCCGAGCTCTGGGAGAATATGGACGATGTATCAGCGCGCTTCGACAAACTGATGGTCAATGCGGATGCGCTGCTCGCGGCAACTGGTGGTTCTCTAGACGATGTTAAGGGTGCCTTTGGTGCGGTCGGCAAAAGCTGTAAGGGTTGCCACGACAACTACCGCGAGGAGTGAGCCCTCAGCTCAGTTAAAAAAGCCTTCAGCTCAGTGAAAAAAGCCAGAGGCTGATGCCCAGGCCGGTGGTCAGTGCAACAAGTAGTGCAACCACTGGTGTCTTCAATTCTGCCGGTGGCGTTTGTGCAGGTTTGCGCCCATGCAGCATCGCCTGAATCAGCGTCTCCTTGCGAATTTTCTGATGGTAGAGCACAGCAGCGACATGAAGTGCGACTATCGCCAGCAGCAGATTGAATACACCCTCGTGGAGATCCGTTATCTCAAGTGATAGGTCATAGCTGATGAGGTGGGCGAGTGGCCCTTCGATAAAAATGTCATCGTTGGAGAAGAGCCCGGTTATAACTTGCAGGGCAACGAGTGAGATAAGAGCTAGAACACCCAAAGCACCCAAAGGGTTGTGGCTTAGATGCTCGCTCTTGTCCTCGCCCTTGAGGTAGGCAATCACCTGGCTTGGTGACTTCACAAAGGTTTTAAAACGAGCGCTCCAACTGCCGGCGAAACCCCAAACAAGCCTAAAAAGAATCAGTCCAGCCGTGACAAACCCGGCCTGCGTATGCCAGATCATCCAGTTGCCACCTAGTTCAGCGGAAAGCCAGCTGAAGCCAATCAGCGCGACCAGTGTCCAGTGGAAAAGTCGAACCCAGATATCCCAAACCTTAAAGTCTCGCTTCACTATCTAAATCCCCGCCCAATTTACAATGCCGATCTGGAGAAGTGCACTCAACAAGTAGCCTAGCAGAATTGCCCAGCTCCATAGAAGGTGACTGCGGAAGGTATAGATGCCTGCAGCCTGTCCCATAAGCGCCACACCTGCTGCAGAGCCGATGGCGAGTAGTGATCCGCCAGTGCCGACCGCTAGGGTTACAAGCAGCCATTCAGCCGTCGAAAGCGTCTGATCCATAGCCAACACAGCGTACATAATGGGTATGTTATCCACCAGAGAGGATGCGAGCCCAATCAGAAGGTTGGCACTGCTAGGCCCAAGTGAGCCGTAGAGTTCGCTTGAGACAAGTTGAAGGTAACCCAGGGTCGCGAGACCGCCAACGCAGAGTACCACGCCGTAGAAAAACATCAGCGTGTCCCAGCTGGCTCGTTCTACGACACGAAAGATATCGAACCGGCGCACAACCTGGATGTGATCGCCCTTAGTATCGCGCGTGCTAGAGAGGGTATCAGCGTGGTGCTGACGTAGCTCCAGTTCACGCAGCATTGGGTCGTGATGGCTCAGATAGAAGCCATAGAGTTTCAGTACTCCAAGTCCAGTCATCATGCCCAGCACCGGTGGCAGTCCAAGTTGCGCGTGAACAGTGACTGAGAGAGCTGCGGTGGCGATAAAAAGGCCTGTTACCACTAACGCGCCTTTTTTCACGCGCTGCTGCCGGTGCGCCGCCTGTGGTGGGCCGTCGGGGATCTTCAGGCTGAGTAAAAGGGCAGGGACTAACCAGTTGGTCAGAGCCGGTGGTAGGAGCCAGAAAAAGTCGGCGAAGTTGAGGTGGCCTGCTTGCCAAACCATCAAGGATGTAATGTCGCCAAAGGGTGAAAACACACCGCCGGCGTTAGCGGCTACCACAACGTTGATGCAGCCTAGTGCGACGAACTCTGGAGTACGACCACCCACTGCCATCACCACGGATCCCATGAGTAGTGCTGCTGAGAGGTTGTCGGCAACAGGGGAGAGGAGGAAGGTGAGTCCTCCCGTCAGCCAAAAAACCCGTTTGAGAGAAAAATCTCTGGAGATCAACCAGCTACGCAGTGCTAGGAATACATGTCGCTCCTCCATCATGTGGACGAAGGTCATTGCAGATAGCAGAAACAGGAAGAGTTCGGCGTACTCGAGTATCGCTTTGCGAAGCGCTATACCGGCAGTGACCTGATCGCCAGCAGATGCGTAGGCAAGGCCCACCAGAATCCAAATGACTCCCGCCCCCACCATGACTGGTTTGGACTTGCTTAGGTGAAAGCGATCTTCAGCGATAACGAAAAAGTAGCTAATTGCGAAGACAAGAAGCGCGAGTAGGCCGTAGCCGCTTGAGGTGAAATCGATCAGTGCGGTTGCACCTAATAGCACCTCTTGAGCGTACAGGGGGGGAGCGAAAAACGTCAGTAGCAGCGTTAGAACGCGAAGGTAGGGGCTCATGCAGATCCATTTACTCGGCAATATAGACATTCACGCTAGCCTAATGTCTCGTTACACGCAATAAACACACTCTGTGCATTCAAAGACTCTTGCTAATCCTGTAGAATATGGCGCCATTTTGTAAGACCGGAAGCGACAAGCCGCTATGGAAATTAACCCGATTCTAAACCGCCTCAAAGACTTCGCTGAGCGTACCGCTTCGCTGCGATCTTATCTTGAGTATGATGTTACCGCCGAACGCCTCGAAGAGGTGGAGCGTGAGCTTGAGGATCCAACTGTTTGGAACGATCCCGCCAATGCCCAGAAGCTGGGTAAAGAGCGCTCTGCCTTGGAGATGATCGTCAAGAGTATCGATGAGCTGACCTCGGGTGTGGACGACTGCCGCGAGCTTCTAGAGATGGCGGTGGAAGAGAACGATGAAGATACGCTAAATGAAGTGGTGATTGAGGTAGATCGCCTCGGCGAGATACTTTCCAAACTTGAGTTTCGCCGTATGTTCTCTGGTGAAGCCGACGCCAACAACGCCTTCGTCGATATTCAGTCAGGCTCCGGCGGCACCGAGGCGCAGGATTGGGCCAATATGATGCTGCGCATGTTCCTGCGCTGGGGTGAGTCCAAAGGGTTTAAGACTGAACTACTGGAAGTTTCACCCGGCGAAGTGGCCGGTATAAAATCAGCGACTATTCGCTTTGAGGGAGAGTACGCCTTTGGTTGGTTGCGCACGGAGACGGGTGTTCACCGTCTGGTGCGAAAATCTCCATTCGACTCGGGCGGTCGTCGACACACCTCTTTCTCCTCGGTATTTGTCTCTCCGGAGATCGATGACAACGTAGATATCGAGATTAACCCGGCAGACCTACGCGTGGATGTCTACCGCGCCTCGGGTGCCGGTGGTCAGCATGTCAACCGTACAGAGTCTGCTGTGCGTATCACGCACGAGCCATCAGGTATTGTTGTGCAGAGTCAGGCAGCGCGTTCACAGCACCAGAACCGTGATACCTGTATGAAGCAGCTACGCGCAAAACTCTACGAGATGGAGATGCTGAAGCGTCGTGAAGCTGCGCAGGAGATGGAGGACAACAAAGCTGATATCGGTTGGGGCAGTCAGATTCGCTCTTACGTGCTCGATGATCAGCGAATTAAGGATCTGCGCACCGGTGTGCAGAGCTCAAATTGTGATCGCGTACTCGATGGCGATCTCGACATGTTTATTGAAGCTAGCTTGAAAGCTGGCCTCTAACTCGAATTTAACGTTCTGAACTAGGATAGATAGCGATGTCTGATAACACTGCGCCGCAAGATGAAAACCGTTTGATAGCAGAGCGCCGCGAGAAGCTCGCTGAGCTGCGAGAGCAGGGTAATGCATTCCCTAATACTTTCCGTCGCGATAGTTACGCGCAGGATCTGCAGGACGCGCATGCAGACAAGAGCAAGGACGAGTTAGAAACGGCGAATATTCGCGTCTCGATTGCGGGTCGTGTGATGCTCAACCGCGGTGCGTTTATGGTGCTGCAGGACATGAGCGGTCGTATTCAGGCATACGTGAATAAAGCGGCGCGTCCATTCGCGAAATCCTTGGACCTCGGTGACATCATTGGTATCACCGGTGCAGTGCATAAATCAGGTAAAGGCGACCTCTATGTCGACATGGAAGAGTTTCAACTGCTGACTAAGAGTTTGCGTCCTCTGCCAGACAAGCACAAAGGGTTGCAGGATACTGAAATTCGCTACCGCCAGCGTTACATTGATCTGATCACAAACCAGCAGTCGCGTGATGTGTTTGAAAAGCGCTTCCAGATTATCGCAGCGATTCGTAACTATCTCTCAGCAAAACGCTTCCTAGAGGTTGAAACGCCGATGCTGCAGGCGATCCCAGGCGGTGCAAGTGCGCGTCCGTTCGTGACGCATCACAACGCGCTGGATATCGAAATGTACTTGCGTATCGCTCCAGAGCTCTACCTCAAGCGCTTGGTAGTAGGTGGTTTCGAGCGTGTCTTCGAGATCAACCGCAACTTCCGTAACGAGGGGCTGTCTACGCGTCATAACCCTGAGTTCACTATGATCGAGTTCTACCAAGCGTACGCGGACTACAAGGATCTGATGGACCTTACGGAAGATATGTTGCGTACCGTTGCGCAGCAGGTTCTGGGTACAACCACCATCGTTAACACTGTTCGTAACGAAGAGGGTGAGGTGTTAGAGACCTTCGAATACGACCTCTCTAAACCCTTTACCCGTATGTCTGTATTCGACGCTATTTTGCACTTCAATCCAGATATCACGGCTGAAGCTCTCTCGAACGAGCACGCGGCGCGCCAGATTGCTGAGCGGCTAGATATCGATGTGAAAGATAGTTGGGGGCTGGGCAAGATCCAGATTGAGATCTTTGAAGAGACCGCTGAGCACCGTCTGCAGCAGCCAACCTTCATCACCGAATACCCAACTGAGGTGTCTCCGCTGGCGCGTCGTAGCGATGACAACCCGTTCGTTACTGACCGCTTCGAGTTCTTTGTTGGCGGGCGTGAGCTGGCTAACGGCTTCTCCGAGCTTAACGATGCTGAAGATCAGGCCGAGCGCTTCCGTAAACAGGTTGAAGAGAAGGATGCTGGCGACGATGAAGCGATGCACTACGATGCTGACTTCGTTAATGCGCTTGAGTATGGTCTTCCGCCAACAGCGGGTGAGGGTATAGGTATTGACCGTCTGGTGATGCTGTTCACTGACTCTCCATCCATCCGTGACGTCATCCTCTTCCCAGCCATGCGTCCTCGCGCTTAAAAGGCTGCAGCTGTGAACACTTGGCTCTTTCCGTTAGAGAAACGAGAGTTCGCAGCTAAGCGTCATCTATTGATAGGCCTGCGTAGCCTGCACCTTACGGGTGTGGCAGGGTATGCAGGCTTTCTTGTTTTTGATCTGCCGTCTGATCAATGGCTCTACTTGGCTCTGCTCGGTCTTATTTCTGGCCTGCTGATGTTTTGCATCGAGCTCTGGTCAGATGGGATCTTCCTGCTGCAGATGCGCGGTTTGGGGGTATTGCTCAAACTGGTAATCTTCGCGTTGATTCTTATCTACCCTGCTTGGCGTTTTGAGGGCTTCTTCAGCATTGTTTTGCTTGCAGGGTACTTCTCCCACTGCCCGGCCAAGGTGCGGTACTACCTGCCGTTTAGCCGGGTTAATGCTAGCAGTTCAGCCAAACTGCGCGAGCTGCAGCGTGTGCGAGCTGCAGCGATAACAGAAAGGTGATTAGCGTGGCGCTAGAGAGAGCACCTAGTTGGGCTAAGTATTTGGCAGCTGAGTTTGAGCAGCCCTACATGCAAGCGCTAAAAGAGTATCTGGCGCAGCGTAAAGCGGAGCAAATTCGCATCTACCCGCACTCCCAGAACTGGTTTCATGCGCTAGAGGCGACGCCGTTGGATCAGGTGCGGGTAGTGATTTTGGGTCAAGATCCATACCACCAACCTGGTCAGGCGCACGGTCTGAGCTTCTCGGTTATGCCTGGTGTGAAGATTCCGCCGTCCCTACGCAATATTTATAAAGAGTTGGAGTCGGACCTCGGTATAAAGCCGCCGACACAGGGCTGCCTCGAGGGGTGGGCTAAGCAGGGTGTGCTGCTCTTGAATGCTGTATTGACGGTTGAGGATAGCAGCGCTAACGCTCATCAGGGAAAGGGTTGGGAGCAGTTTACCGACCGTGTGATTGAGGTGGTAAATGCCCAATCACCAGGCGCTGTATTTATCCTCTGGGGTAGTTACGCGCAGAAGAAGGGTGCAAAAATCGATGCCAACAAGCATCTAGTGATTAAATCTGCACACCCCTCACCACTCTCAGCGCATCGTGGATTTCTTGGCAGTCGACCCTTCTCACAAGCGAATGCCTGGTTGGGCTCAAAAGGGCGCGGTGCGATTGATTGGCAGGTCGAGTAGTTAGTCGGTCTCACACTCGCGGTTGCCAAAGGTTTCAAGGCATCGGTTTGCGGCGCAGGAGCGTGCGAAGAGCTCTCGCGCCTCTCGGTTTGTGTCTCTCTCAACGTCGCACTGGTAGGTCTCTGTAACGGTCTCAAATAGAGGCCCGCAAACGGTGCGCTTCTCATTCTCGGCGTAGGTCGTTACGCATTCGGTCTTGCCTGTATCCACCTCAACATCACGAGAACACTCTGTCTGCATTAGCTGCAAATTAGCAGGGTAGCGATCATAAGCTTCAACTAGGCACTGGTCATAGGTTGCTCGGTACTCCACGCTAGAGCAGGCTGCGGAAATCATAGAGATTGCTGTTATTGTGATTAATCTAAGCATAGAGTCAGTGCTCGGTATGGGGTATTTAGTAATTGCGCGGCTGTCGCTTTAGCGAGCCGCGCTATGGATCAGTTTAAGTGTAGCTCAGTGCCTCCAGCGGCGGTCGTCGTAGTGACGATCGCTGTAATTGCGATCATTGTAGTGGCGTTTGCGCCAATCTATGCGATCCCTGTGGTGCCAATCGCGATTGCGCCAATGCTTTCGAGGCTGATAATGAGGCTTAGTCTTTACCGGTTCACGGTAGTGCTTAGGTGGTTTTTGATCAACCTTAACCTCATCGGCATGGGCGATGGCAGCCACTATCGCTGCTGCGGTTGCGCCTACAATTAGCCCGGTAATCACCTTATCTCCCCTACTAGAGGGGCCTGCCTGTGCGGCAGCAGAGGTTAGGCTCAGTGCTAGCAGGCTGGCAATAATCACTTTTTTCATCGGTGGATCTCCTTCTGTTTTGATTCGTTTTCAGCATCGGTTCAGCGAAAAAGTTATTCAAAAACAGACGTTTGTTATCGGATTTCCAGCCGCTTAGGCGCTTTTGTTATTGCATAACAAAGGGGTGGGTGGTTTATTAAACCCATGAAGACAGAATTTTTTTCACTCCTTACAGGGGTCGTTCTACTCAGCGCAATCTCGACCGCCCAAGCAAGCGATTGCCTCTACGCCTATAAAGCTAAACGGGATAACCCGTTGCAGTTGCACTATGGGGTCATCGCTATTGTGGGGCGTTGTGATACGCAATCCGCTCAGCAGGAGACGGCGGCACGGCTGCGTAGCAATGGCTGGGAGCTACTGGTGCTACTCGAGCGCGTGGTGCCCTCGAAGATAAATCAGTACAGGGAGACCGCTGGTGAGTTTTTCCTCCGTTACTAGATCTACCCTGCTGGTCAAGCGGCTGGCGTTGCTGCTTACGGCTACTGTTGTCGTTCTATTCGCTTGGGTGCTTCTGCGACTCCCCGATCCCGCTGTGTTTAATGCCAACGTAGAGCGCATCTTTATAGAGACCGATTTGAGCTCTCAGGCGGAGATTAAGCTGCTGGAGGTGTTGGCATCCTCTGGCTCTCTATTTGAGGAGTCGATGGGCCTCTATACCCAGATCATCTCAGCGCTTCTGCTGCTCTGCTTTGCACTGCTCTTAGTTGCGTTGGGTTTGCTGATTCTGAACCTCGACCTGCGAGCGCGCAATCGGGAGGTTGAAGCGCGGACGCTGAGCGTGAATAACTTGCGCCTCAATCGGGCTGAAAACATCGTTGAGATAAACGACCAGCGAATCAAACTGACGGCTTCTAACTTCGATACGCTGTCGGTGCTCCTAGAGGCGCGGCTCGACGAGGAGTACCTCAGCGGCGCCTCACTTGAGGCGATAGTGTCCGGAAAGCCCGAATCGCAGTGTGAAGAGGCGGCAGGGGCTGTACGAATCAAGCGACTTCGGGATCAATTAGGCAATCAATTGATCAGCGAGCTACTGCTGCGCCACGTCTCTGGTCGCGGCTATCGCCTCGACGTACCCGCTGATCGTTTAGGGATTGATTAAGAGGCTTAATAGCTAGCCTCCCTAGCGTTTTTTCTCGAATAGCATGGGATCAAGTTCATAGGGTAAGCCCTGAAACTCGACAGTTGCACCTGATTCGAGGCTGAGCCTCTCTTTAGCATCAATCTGCGCTTGCTGCACAACTGCCAGCAGTGTGGTTCTACCCTCTAGGTTGCTCTGCAGCACCACTTCGCCAACGCTGCTGCCTTCGCTGTTGAACAGCGCATCGCCCTCGCGGATCTCTGTACCTGCCGGCGCACTGAAGCGATACATCGCCTTCTTCAGTATTCCGCGGTGCTGTAGGCGAGTGACTATCTCCTGTCCGGTGTAGCAGCCTTTGCTGAAGCTCACGCCATCAATTGCCTGCATGTTGCACATCTGTGGGATAAAATGCTCTGAGGTGGCTGAACGAAGGTCGGGTAGGGCTCGCTCTATATTAGCGGCGATCCAGCGAGCTTCACTCGTGCCGTGCATGCTACCAGCCTTGAGCGCAGTCGCAAGGCAGGTATCGTCTGCCCAGAGCTCAAACAGGTTTTGATCGTAGCGCGCGATACACCCTTCATCATTACAACTGAGGCGCT
>JABXHP010000325.1 GCA_013373575.1 Oceanospirillaceae bacterium
GTGTTCTGGTCTGGTTCAACGACCGCAACCCCGCCGCTGATCGTCACAACGGTTGCAGCATCTGATTTAGCGTGTTCAATCGCTAGTTGTTCGACTCCCTCGCGAATCGATTCGGAGAGTCTTAACACTTCATCTGGCGGTGTATCAGGGAAAACGACGGCAAACTCTTCGCCACCATAGCGCGCAATCAGATCAGTTTTGCGGGTAACCTGGCGGCGAAGCAGCTCGCCGATTACCTTTAGGCACTCATCACCGGCAGCATGACCGAAGTGATCGATATAACAACACAAGCCAGTATGGAACTGATGGTTGTCTTGGCTATTAAGGCGTAACGCTTCTGTAGCACGGATCTAATCACACACTAGTCCTAGAAAAATCTATCTATCCTAAGCTGAGCCTAGCTCATTATAGTCCAGAGTTTGGCCCAGCGTTGTCGCGATCGAAGTGCAACCGCTCAACCACCCGCTAAAAGCGCGCAAACTCAGTTCGGTTGCGCCCAGAATCTTTCGCCTGATACAACGCTTGATCCGCAGCGGCTACAGCCTTATCGAGAGCCTCTGAAACACTTTCAAGATTAAGGTTAACCTGCGCAACACCAATACTTACTCGTACCGCAAACCCCTCAAGCTTTACTTGGGTTAATGCATCGTGAATGCGGCGGCTAAAGCCAACAGCGCCCTCTACGTGAGTAGCATAGAGGACAATCAGAAACTCCTCTCCGCCCCAGCGTACACCGAGATCGACAGATCTCAAGGTCGATTGGATAACGTCTGCAACCCCTACAATGATTCTATCGCCCTCTAAATGCCCATAGCGGTCGTTTATCTGTTTGAAGTGGTCGATATCGATAAGAAGCAGCGATAAGGGTGTGGGCACCCTATTACTCTGCTGATACAGACGCTCGAACCTCTCTTGTGCTGCGCGTCGGTTGAGTAGTCCCGTAAGGGAATCGGTAGAGGCGATCGCTTTGAGCTTTTCAGCTTGTAACTGCAACTGATCACGCGCAGCTATCAACTCCTGATACATCTTGTCGCGTTCTACCGCACTGAATAATGCCCAGTGGAGATATCCTTGCTCGTTCGCCCGAATGTTTGCAA
Source organism: Oceanospirillaceae bacterium (assembly GCA_013373575.1). GTDB lineage: Bacteria > Pseudomonadota > Gammaproteobacteria > Pseudomonadales > Balneatricaceae > Marinobacterium_E. Next base: position 1,098 of record JABXHP010000325.1, read on the forward strand.
GCACGGGAAAGCGATCCCCATTTTTGCCCATTAGCGTGAGCTGCAGCTCGCTGTGCTCGCCATCATCTAGCAGTGAGGGGTAGACATAACTATCCATGAATATCATCGATGCTTTGGTAAGAATTGTCTCCAGTGATGCACCAATCATCTCTTCGCTGGTATAGCCAAGGATTGACGCAACGTAATCGTTGGCAAACGTTAATTTGCGGCTTTCTAGCTCACTTACCATTAACCCACAAGGGAAACGATCGGCCACTAGAGCACCCGATTAAAATCATGCACCGCCTCGGCTACCTGAGCGGGGTGAGTCATATGCAGGCAGTGACCATTGGCGTCTACAAGAACCAGTTTAGAGTTTGTAATGTTGGCGCTCACATATTCACCGATTCGCTGGCTTGCCAAGGCATCCTGCGCACTCTGAAGAATCAAACAGGGGGTTTCACACTTTCGCAGGTCATCACGATGATCTGAGAAGAAGGTAGCGACTGCAAACGGCTTGAGGTATGTGGGGTCGGTAGAGCAGAAGCTATCGGTAAGTTCCGTCACCATCGACTCACCATTGGTCTCGCCCATAACCACAGGCGCCAGATAATTCGCCCAGCCGACATGGTTTTTGTCCATCAAGTTAATGAGCTCTTCCAAGTCTGCCCGCTCGAACCCGCCCTCGTAGTCAGGCGGTATATTGAGAAAACAGGGTGAAGGACAAACCAGTGCCAAACTCGAAAAGAGCTCTGGACGTTTGATAGCTGCAAGGATCCCAATCGTTGCACTCACAGAGTGGCCGATAAACCGAACATCCTTTAGATCAAGCGCGTCGCAAATCTCTATGACATCATCGGCATAACCCTCTAGATCGGCATAGCGTAAAGAATCAAACTGAGTTACGTCGGAGCGTCCACACCCTGTGTAGTCGAACAGAACCAATCTCGCATCCTCAGCTAGGTAAGGGGTTAGAAAACGCCACATCGTCTGATCACAGCCAAAACCATGGGCCAATAGGTAGGTCTGCGCACCTTCCCCTTGAACGCTTACATTATTTCTGGCAAGAATCGGGTGATCGGCGAGGTCTAATGTCATTCGGATATCTCACGGCTAATAGAAACAGTCATTCCCGGCTGCAGGAGCAACCTTGATAGAGTTTAGTTCAATTTTTCGGGCAGGCGCGCCCAATTACTCTTTCGATCGACGATTTTTAGTCCATAAGCACCTTACCTTGGTCTGCTAACGGAGCTATCTATTACGGTAAGCATCGGACCTATTTGACGTGCAAAAAAAGCCCGAGCGTCTCCGCTCAGGCTCTATCTAACTTAGGTGTATTAGGCAGTCACACCCTAGGACTCTAACGCCGTTAGAATCGCTTCTGCTTTACTCACCTCAAACTGGCCCTCTGCCTCCACGTTGAGTAGAGTCACGACGCCGTCATCAACAATCATGGCGTAGCGCTTTGAACGTGTGCCACCGAAGCTTCCGGTCTCTTTCTCAAGGCCCAGCGCTTTGGTGAAGCTTGCATCACCGTCACCTAGCATGAGGATCTCTTCAGCATTGTGCGCCTCACCCCAAGCTTTCATAACGAACGCATCGTTAACCGACAGGCAGATAATCTGATCAACGCCCTTGGCTTTGAGTTGATCCGCAAAAACCACAAAGCCTGGCAGGTGCGCTGCCGAGCAGGTCGGCGTATATGCGCCCGGTAGTGCAAAAACAACAGTTTTCTTTCCAGCGAAGAGTTCTTCGGTGTCGTGATTAATCATTCCGTCTGGACCCAGCTCACTTAAAGTCCCCTTAGGAATTCTCTGACCTTGCTCTATCATGCTTATTACCTTTGCTTTCTATTTTTAGGGTTTACTATTGGTAGGTTGCTCTGCAGCAGGTTACGCTCATATCTCTCTGAACAGATCAACCTGCTACAAGCCCAATCTTCAGGAGAAACGAGTGATCACCTGGCTCTATCTATTCGTTGCGATAGCAGCGGAGGTCATAGCGACCTCAACCCTTAACGCCACACAGAGTTTTACGCGTCTCTGGCCCTCATTGGTAGTAGTCTGTGGCTACGGAACAGCAATATTTTTTCTGACACTGACACTCAAAACCCTACCTGTCGGTATCGCCTATGCAGTTTGGTCCGGTGTGGGGGTTGCAATGGTTGCCGTTATTGGCTGGTTTTTCTTAAACCAGAAGCTCGATCTAGCCGCGATCCTCGGTATCTGCCTAATTGTTGCGGGTGTGTTGATTATCCACCTATTCTCTCGGCAGGCGCCCTAGGGAGCCGAAGAGCAAGCTTCTTCGGGCTAAGTAGGAACTTGATCTGAGGTTCCCGGGGGGTTGTATGATTGATTGCGAGCAGAACTATCGCTAGGTCGGTCCGAAAAGCTGATGAGACAGGGGTTTTATTGATGTTACTGATGCGTTTAAAGAGCCCTCTCTATCGTCTCATCTCGAGGCCTTCACTGAGTTTAGTTCTCAGTTCAGCAGTAATCTTGGCTTGCATCGCTTCTGCACAGGCAGAGCGTGTTCCAACGCAGGCTTCGCCCTTTCCAACCATCGAGCAATTCATAGAGATTGCGCTGGGGCAGGAGTACGCAACAGGTGTAACCCGCCTAAGGCGCTGGGAGCAGCCTCTAGCGATCAAGATACACCGCCATTTCCCTGTGCCAACGGCCGTCGAGCCCCTAATAGAGGAGCTGCTTGGCCTACTCAAAGAGGCGACTCAGCACTCCATCGGGCTCGCTAGCAGCGATGTAAACGTCGATCTCTATTTTGTGCGCCAGAGCAAGCTGGCCGAGACTTGGGGCGAAGTAGCACGTGGGCAGCTTCCCAGAGACGCACTCTGCGCTGCACAGATCAGAACCAACAGACGCTCAGAGATCGTAGCTGCGGTTGTCCTGATACCTGTTGATCAAGCGATGAGGCGCGGCAAGCTACTTAGCTGCATCGTAGAGGAGCTGACGCAGGTTACAGGTCTCGCGAATGATTCTGACTCTGTCTATCCGTCAATTTTCAACGATAACTCTACCGATCAGATGCTAACCCCACTCGACTGGATTCTGCTGCGCACGCTATATCACTCAGACCTTAGCGCTGGCATGACTGAAGCAGAGGTACGCGAGCATGCCGCTGGAGTGATGCAACGATTAAAGAGCAGCAATGAAGCTCAAAATGCCGCGCAACGGATTGGCGCGACGCAGCTATCCGAGCTGCTAAACATCGACTAAGCCGGTTCATCGGGGATATGTATCGGATATAGAAAACCTGCTAAGTTCAAACAATTCTCAATTCTAGAACAGGTGCACAAACCTAGCTATGCTAACCTTCGCCCTTGCTGTATTTCTCTTGATTGTTACTCCCGGACCCGGCGTTCTCTCTCTTGCTGGGGTGGGTGCTGCTTTTGGTTGGCGTACTGGTACCCGCTACCTGCTTGGTCTTTGGTTAGGCACCAACCTTGTCAGCCTAGCGGTTATTTCAGGGGTGGCGGCGGTCATTCTAGCGGATCCTATCATCCGTACCCTGTTGCTGATTGCCTCAGCGGCCTATCTCGGTTTCCTCGCGCTACGCATTGCCCTGGCGGGCGCTAGGGTGGCATTTATTCACATGGAGACGCCTGGCTTCGTCACCGGGATCACCCTGCAGCTAATTAATCCCAAAGCTTATGCCGTCAACACCACGCTATTTAGTAGCTTCGCCTTCTATCCCGAGAGCTTTGCCATCGAGACGGCAATAAAGCTGGTTGTTACCAACATTATCTGGCTGATACTTCACTTTTTCTGGCTCTGGATGGGAGTGAGGGTGAACCGATTGAATCTGGCGCCAGCTACACAGCGGCGCATCAATCTTGTCATGGCGAGCTGTCTGATGGGGGTTGTCGCTTTGTCAGTCTGGTCACTGATCAAACAGTAAAAAGGGCCCGGCTTCTTCGCCTACAAGCAGATGCACTGACCAGCCAGCTGACCAGTGCACTAACAAGCGGACCCCTTTCTATCGTTGAAGGTCTATCAGTTTGCCTGATTCAGGTTCGCCTGACGTTGCGCCTCGCGTTTAGCTTGCTTCTCTAAACGGCGCTCTTCGAAGGTCTTGAGCGCATCTTTACCGAGGTGGTGCTCACCGCGGCTCCTAGCAATCTCTAGCTGACGCTGACGCTCTTCAAAACGCTGACGCTGCTGCTCGGTCACCTGATCGTGGCAATGATGGCAGCTCAAACCTTCCCGGTAATGCTCGTGCTGACGATCCTCAGCTGAGAGCGGCTTGCGGCAAGCGTGACACAATTGGTAATCACCTGGCTCGAGTCCGTGCCCCACTGAAACACGGTTATCAAATACGAAGCATTCGCCATCCCACATTGAGTTATCGGCTTCCACCTCTTCAAGGTATTTAAGAATACCGCCCTCTAGGTGGTAGACCTCATCAAAGCCCTGCTCTTTAAGGAAAGCTGTCGACTTCTCACAGCGAATTCCGCCCGTACAGAACATCGCCACCTTTTTGTGTTTCGCTGGATCAAGGTGCTCTTTAACGTACGCAGGGAACTCCCTAAACGTATCGGTTGTCGGGTTTATCGCGCCTTTGAAAGTACCGATATCCACTTCGTAATCATTGCGTGTATCAACCAGCAGTACTTCCGGATCAGAGATTAAAGCATTCCAATCCTTGGGTTTTACGTAGGTGCCTACAACTTTCAGTGGGTCGATACCCTCCACACCCATGGTGACGATCTCTTTCTTGAGCTTCACTTTGGTGCGGTAGAAAGGCTGCTCGTTAAAGAAAGACTCCTTCGAGCTTACCTGATCAAGCGGCGGGTGCGCCTTGAACCAGGCGTAAAGCGCGTCTATCGCCTCACGGGTTCCGGAGACAGTACCATTGATGCCTTCATTGGCAAGAATAAGAGTGCCACGGATATCCTGCTCATTCAGGAAGTCCACTAGTGGCTGACGCAGACTCTCAGGCTGTTCCATACGAACAAACTGATAGAGCGCCGATACGACGATATTTTCCATGATATTCCTCGGCTTGCTGCAGCGTAAATGCAGTGCTTGGGTTTAAAAGCGGCGCAATTCTAGCAAATCGAGGCAAAAACAACAGTGAAGAGGACTCATTCGAGCCCTCAACTAAAGATTTTCGAACGACTATCTCTATATTTGAAGCTCAGTACTTAAAGTTCTCAGTGTTGCGTTTGAGCACAGCTGCAAGCTCACGCAACTGCTCTGTAACGCCCGCTGAGTCGGCTGAATTCTGGGCAACTTGCTCTGCTTGCTGTACTAGCCTATCAAGGTTGGTTGTGAGCTGATCAAGCACTGCACTCTGTTCGGTAGAGGCAGCAGCGATACTGTTGTTCATGTCGCTGACCGTCTTAATAGCCGCAGATGCCTCTTGCATGAGTTGTGCTGAGCTATCTACGTTCGAAACACAGAGCTCGACGTTGGACTGGCTGTTACGGATATCGGAAACGGCAGAGTTAGAGGCGTGCTGGAGCTGTTTTATCATCCGCTCAATCTGCTCAGTTGAACTTTGGGTGCGCTGAGCCAGCTCGCGAACCTCATCAGCTACCACCGCAAAGCCACGTCCATGCTCGCCTGCTCGTGCCGCCTCAATTGCTGCATTGAGGGCAAGTAGGTTGGTCTGTTCGGTGATACTCTGGATGACAGTGAGTACCTCAGTAATCTCCTGAGTATGGCCATCAAGTTGCTCTATGGTTACTGATGCTGTGTTGATCTGATTTGCTAACTGCTGAATGCTCGCCTGCGTCTCGTTGCTTATTTTAGCTGCGCTGCGAGCACTTTCGTCCACCTCTGCGGCGCTGACTGAGGCGTTATTGGCTGACTGCGATACCTCAGCAACCGCCAAGTTGATCTCGCGAATCGATGAGCTAATCACATCATTCTCGTGTTGCTGTTCCGCCGCCGAGAGTTTGATTTTATCGGTCACTACCGCCAGCGTGGCGCTCTGTTCGGTCAAGTTTGTTGCGCTGCTTCCCAGATCTCGCATCAGCGTTGTGAGCTTATCGAGGAAGCTGTTGTAGGTCTGTACTAAGCCGGTATCGCCCTTTGCACGCACACGAAGATCAACACTCGACTCCTTGGTCATCTGGTTTATGGCGCTAAGCAGCGCATTTGACTGATCGGTTTGGCGCCGCATCTGTACGGCCAACCAGACAAGAACGGCGGTCTCTACAACCACATAGGCAGCATGCAGTAGCACCATAGCGAGCCCCATAGTCATATCCTGCATTACATAGACCGGTAACCCCTGCATCTGCATAAAATGAAAACTGAGGTGGTGGACCGCTATGACTGCTGCCCCAACGACGATGGGCCGCCAATCCTGATAAGCCAGCAGAAATGCTAAAAGTACAAAGATGCCAAAGTGAATCTCAATAAGCCCCTTCGCCTGCTGAATATGCAGTGCACACATCAGCATAAAAATCGTCGCGCCAGAGAGACGGGTGATTAAACTGCCTGCCGCCATTCGAAAGAGAGCGCCCTGGACCACGACCAGCCCTCCTCCAATCAAAAGAGCGAGCAACCACGTATCAGTAAGAAAGGCGAGGATTAGGGAGTATGCAAAGAGTCCAAGCGTTACGAAAAAAACGAGTTTGTCTGCGGTCACGTAAAGCGACTTCGATAGAGTATCTGACATCAGGTTATCCTCTTAGCTTGCCGAGAGCTCATATTGCGGCTTGTGACTTGGTTTTGACTATAGTCTAACTATAGTCGAGTCTCGCTTAATCGGATCTATAAAAACTGAGGAGCAGCAGTGAAGCGTTCAATTTTACTAGTGATTGCACTGTTAGCAGGCCAGACACAGGCTCAACCGCTGACCATTTTTGACACTCATCTGCACTACAACAGCGATGCGCGCCAGCATCTCAGTACAGAGGAGGTTATCCAGACGTTAAAGGATGCCAATATAACGCGGGTTCTGGTCTCTAGTACTGACGACGCGGGTACTCAACTCTTAGTGGAGGCGGCACCCACGCTGTTTCTGCCTGCTCTGCGCCCTTACCGCCGAGCAGGTGAAACCAAAACTTGGATGTACGACCCGTCTGTCATTGACCATCTAGAGAGTAAGCTGGCACAAAACAACTACCTTGCACTGGGTGAATTTCATGCGTTCGAGGAGCATATTCAGCTACCCGTTGTTCAAGCGATGGTGGATTTGGCACGCCAACATAATCTCGTACTGCATCACCACGGCGACTATGGTGCGGTAGAGGCGTTGTACGAAAGCTGGCCGCAAGCACGTCTGCTCTGGGCACATGCCGGGTTCGAGGAGCCCGATACGGTGAGGCTAGCGCTGCAGCGCTACCCCAATCTTTGGGTCGACCTTTCGCACCGTCCAGATATCTCTACCTGGGCCGGCCTAGCTCTCAATTGGAGTATGCTATTTGAAGAGTTCCCAGAGCGCTTTGTCCTCGGCAGTGATACCTACACGCTCGAGCGTTGGCAGAAGGTTGGTTTCTACGCGCTCGACGCTCGAGATTGGCTCTCTGTACTACCCGATGAGGTA
>JABXHP010000354.1 GCA_013373575.1 Oceanospirillaceae bacterium
GATGTGAGATTTTCGATTTTCTGACACAACTCTTGCGCCATATCGATCCCTTCGATAACGCCCTCTTCAGCCGTGAGGTTGAGCTCACCGTTGAGGCCGTTGATGATCGCATGCAGAGAGTTACCGGAGGTGGTGAGCGCCGCAGTGAGGTTGGCGCTTGCCTTCACGGGAGTCTCTTCCATCGCCAGCGCCATCAGTTGCTCAACTTTGATGCCGCTGAAATTGGGCTTGATGGCTAACTTCACCGGGGTTGCCCTAGCGTCGATGGCACCGCTGACATCTGCACTTCCACCAAACGCCATAGCAGCCAGTTTCTTCATGCGGATGTCGCCGGCCTTTGCGCTCAAATCGAGAGCGATCTGCTCGATAGCGTTACCCTGGTAGAGCGCTTTACCTATCTGCAGCTTCAGCTCAGCGTTTATCGCTTTGAGTGGCTCGGCGTCAAACAGAGGCTCCTTCGACCAGCCCTTCTCTGCTGGTCCCTCGTTTGCCGCTGCAACATCTGTGGATGCTGGCGCCATGTAGCGATCCAGATTGATCTGATCCACATTGAGATTCGCGACTATCGCACTGCTCTCGGCGTTAATGGCGAGGGCACCACTGATTTGGGTGTCATCGAGTATCAGATCGAGATTGTTAAGCTGTAGGCTCTTCGCATCCCCACCCAGTGCAAATTTGGCGGCTACCTTGCTGAGTGCCCCTTCCCCCAGTTCGGGTAGCTCTGCGCCAAAGCTGCTCGCTAGGGTTCTTGGATTAAATTCGGCGATATCTAGATTTCCCTCTAGATTCTGAGATTCGAAGTTTGTTAGTGCCAACTTACCAGTTATGCTAAGCCCAGCAAGAGTTAGCTTGAGGTTGTCGATAGAAAGACGTTGATCGGCTTGGACGAGTCGTATATCGGAGTTGAGGTCCACAATTAGCGGCTTCTCCAGTCCCGCCTGCTGTAGTGATACTTTGCTCACTAGATTGCGCAGTTCAAACACACCCTGCAGAGCGTTAAGGTTTATCTCTGAACTCAGCTCCATCTGCGCTTGAGTCGTTACCTCTCCTGCGTCTGTCTGTTTCAGGGCCCCCTGAAAGTTGATCGGGAAGGGCTTGTCTACCGAAACAGAGCTTGCCGTGAGATTAAGACTGTTCAACTCCACCTTACGTGCCCAGATTTGGTCTTCGAAGCTGATCTTGGCGTTACTCAGGCTAATCTGATCAATCGCCAGCCTAAGTTCGCCGTCACCCTGACCGCGTTCAGACTCACCCTTGCCTGACTCGCTCTCCTGCTGAGCGCCTTTGGCCGTAACCCAGTTCTCTCTACCTTCTGCGTCGCGTACAAGGTTGAGCACCAAGCCATCTACGCGAATAGAGTCCAGCTGAACTGTGCCGCCAAGTAGGGCAGGAATATTTAGGGCAGCGCCAGCGCTTGCGAGTTCAGCAAGTTGAGGTTGACCTGGATAGTTCACGCTCAGTTGTTTCAACTCCAAGCCAAGCCAAGGGTAAAACGACCAGCCAATATCACCGTTGATCTTCAGCTCGACACCCGCATCACCGAGCGCGCGCTCTTCAATCTGAGTGCGGTAATCATTAGGGTTAAAAAAGAACATCAGATAAGCCGCTAGCGAAGCGGTTAGGCCAACGACCAGAATCACTAGCCAGAGAATCAACTTCAGGACTATGCGCATGAAAAAGCATCCTTTCTTCAATCGATAAGAGTCCTATGAGTGTAGACCATAGGCGCTGAATCCGTAGGCGCTTCCTGAAGGCTAGAGTGCTGTTAGCCGCCATGGGTAAGGCAACAGGCGCTCTAACAAAACGCTAATCCGACAACCCTCCTGTAAGGTGGGTTTTACAGGCCAAAGCCGCTATAATGCGGCCTTCGCGCAACTTGTATGGAGCAGAGCATGGCTGAGCGCAAAGCCCAAGTCTCACGAGATACCCTCGAGACCCAGATCACTGTCGAGATTAACCTCGACGGCACAGGTCAGTTTAACGCTGAAACTGGCGTCCCTTTTCTTGATCACATGATGGATCAGATTGCCCGTCACGGCCTGATCGATCTCAACGTGAACGCCAAGGGCGATCTGCATATCGATGACCACCACACCGTGGAAGATATCGGTATTACACTGGGTATGGCCTTCAAACAAGCAGTGGGTGACAAGAAGGGTATCCGCCGCTACGGCCATGCCTATGTACCACTTGATGAAGCGCTGTCGCGCGTAGTTATCGACTTCTCTGGCCGTCCGGGTCTGAGCATGGATGTTAAATTTGTGCGCGGCTCTATCGGGCGCTTCGACGTTGATCTCTTCAGTGAGTTTTTCCACGGTTTTGTAAACCACGCGGGCGTTACACTGCATATCGATAACCTTAAAGGTAAGAACGCACACCACCAGGCAGAGACCATCTTTAAGGCTTTCGGCCGTGCGCTGCGCATGGCGCTGGAGTTTGATCCTCGCGCTGAAGGTATGATGCCATCCACTAAGGGTTGCCTCTAAGCATGAATCGTATTGCTGTAATTGATTACGGTATGGGCAACCTGCATTCGGTTGCCAAGGCTCTAGAGCTGGTCTCTACCGACTCTGAAGTAGTTCTTACCGCTGATCCTCAAGTGGTACGCGATGCAGATCGCGTCCTGCTTCCCGGGGTTGGCGCAATTCGTGACTGTATGGCCGAGATGCGTCGCTTAGGCGTTGATGCTGAAGTGCGTGAGGCGATTCAGTCCGGTAAACCTTTTCTTGGAATCTGTGTAGGCTACCAGGCGCTGACCGACTTCTCCGAAGAGAACGGCGGAGTTGAATGTCTATCTGAGTTCGGCGGGCGCGTTAACTTCTTTGGTAAGTCGCTCAAAGATGCAGCCGGCGAGAAACTGAAAGTACCCCACATGGGCTGGAACCAGGTTCATCAGACGGTCGATCATCCTCTGTGGCACAACATTGAGCAGGATACTCGCTTCTACTTTGTCCACAGCTACCATGTGCACCTGGCCGATAAAGAGTTGGTGGCAGGTACCTGTGAATATGGCGTGCCCTTTGATGTGGCGCTGGCAAAAGATAATGTCTTTGCCGTGCAGTTCCATCCCGAGAAGAGCTCCAAGGCTGGCCTACAGCTACTGCAGAATTTTGTAAATTGGAACGGTGCGCGCTAAGTGCCGTTCAAGCGTTAGGAATCTAAGTTCAATGCTGATTATCCCCGCGATAGACCTTAAAGATGGCAAATGCGTCCGCCTGCGTCAGGGCCGTATGGATGACTCAACCGTCTTCTCTGATAACCCGGTAGATATGGCTGCAAAGTGGGTTGATGCAGGGTGCCGTCGTCTGCACCTGGTTGATCTTAACGGCGCCTTTGCCGGTAAGCCCGTCAACGGGGAGATTGTGCAAGCGATCGCCAAAGCCTACCCAGATCTGCCCATACAGATCGGTGGTGGCATCCGCTCTGCTGAGATCATTGAAGCCTACTTAGCCGCTGGTGTGAGTCAGGTAATCATCGGTACTAAAGCGGTAAAAGAGCCAGAGTTTGTTACCGCAATGTGTAAGGCGTTCCCAGGTCACATTATTGTTGGTCTGGACGCACAAGATGGCCGCGTTGCGATTGATGGTTGGGCTGAAGTGACAGATGTCATGGCGGTAGATCTGGCGAAGCGTTTCCGTGATGATGGTGTCTCGTCTATTGTCTACACCGATATTGCGCGTGACGGTATGATGCAGGGCGTTAACGTTGAAGCGACAGTTGATCTTGCACAGCAGGGCGGCATTCCGGTTATCGCTTCGGGCGGTGTAACCAACATAGACGATATTCGCGCGCTCGCTGAGGTCGCAGATAAGGGTATTTTGGGTGCTATTACGGGTCGTGCCATCTACGAGGGTACCCTTGATGTCGCTGAAGCTCAGGCACTCAGCGACGAGCTGACCGGTAATTAATCAGGGCAGCACATCAGCGCAACTAGCAGGATTTAATCATGGCACTGGCAAAGCGAATCATCCCCTGTTTGGATGTAGAAAACGGACGCGTGGTAAAGGGGGTGAAGTTCCTCGATATCCGTGATGCGGGCGATCCTGTTGAGGTTGCGCGTCGCTATGACGAGCAGGGCGCCGATGAGATCACCTTTCTCGACATCACCGCGAGCCACGAGGGGCGCGATACCATGGTTCACACGGTTGAGCGTATGGCCTCACAGGTGTTTATTCCGCTGACAGTGGGCGGCGGAGTTCGCACTTGTGATGATATCCGCACGCTGCTTAACGCTGGTGCCGACAAGGTCTCAATTAACACGGCTGCGGTGTTTAACCCGGAGTTCGTTAAAGAGGCGGCAGAGCGTTTTGGGAGCCAGTGCATTGTAGTGGCTATCGACGCGAAGATGGTCTCCGCCCCCGGTGACGAGGGGCGGTGGGAGATCTTCACTCACGGCGGTCGCAAGCCAACGGGTTTGGACGCGATTGAGTGGGCGCAAAAAATGGAAGAGCTTGGAGCCGGAGAGATCCTGCTGACCTCTATGGACCAGGATGGCGTTAAAAGCGGCTATGACCTAGGGCTGACCCGCGGTGTGTCAGAAGCCGTTAATATTCCTGTGATAGCCTCAGGTGGTGTCGGTAACCTAGACCACCTTGTGGATGGCTGCATCGAAGGTAAGGCTGATGCGGTCTTGGCAGCTAGCATCTTCCATTTTAACGAGTACAGTGTTCCACAGGCCAAAGCTTACATGCGTGAGCGCGGCATCGAAGTTCGTCTGTGATTGCACAGACAAGACCCCGGAGAGCAGTATGATTGAGAATCGATTCGAACAGCAGATCCGTGCCCTAGAGCCCTGGCAGCAGATGCTCTTTGCTACAGCGCTGACCGAGCGTATGTTCCTCAA
>JABXHP010000015.1 GCA_013373575.1 Oceanospirillaceae bacterium
GTGCGCACGACGTCTGCATCAAGGGAAGTTCCGTTGGGCGGATACAACCCGAGGTGATCGACTTGGGTTGGATCAGGAGCAGCTTAACGCGTTGGTTCAGGGCTTGCCTTGGCTACGACTCGGTTCAGCTAACATCATTCGCCGACTTTAACGGACTCACCATAACGGGCGATCCAGCGCCATTCGTCCATAATCGGATCGAACCAGCGATACGTGTATGGCACACTCGCGAGTATGACTAAACCTGATCTCTCTCAGCTCACACCCGAACAACTACGCGTCCTCGCGTCAGAGTTACTCGTGCGGGTCGCCGAGCAGGATCAGACCATTGTGAGTAAAGATCAGACGATTCAGAAGCAGGACCAGTCAATCAAGTACAAGGAACAGGTTAACCAAAAGCTCACGTATGAACTGGCCCTGCTAAAGCGTCATAAGTTCGGGCAGCGCAGTGAGCATCTGAGTACTCTCCAGATCAGTCTTCTCGGCGAGATCATTGATGAGGATATCGCTAGCATCGACGCTGAACTGGATGACGCTTTAGAGCCAGAGTCAAAATCGAGCAAAAGACGCCGAGCTAAACGTAAACCACTCCCGCCACAACTCCCTCGTCATGAGATACATCATGAACCTGACGCCACACAATGCCACTGTGGCTGCCAGATGAAGCGGATCGGTGAGGATGTGAGCGAAAAGCTCGATTACGTGCCGGGTGTCTGTAGCGTTGAACGTCATATCCGGGGTAAATGGGTCTGCGGTGAATGCGAGACGCTTACGCAGGCACCGATGCCCGCCCATATTATCGATAAAGGGATCCCAACCACGGGTTTATTGGCTCATCTGCTGATCTCAAAGTACGCAGATCATCTTCCGCTTTATCGGCAAGAACAGATCTTTGCGCGCTCAGGGGTGCAACTCTCGCGTTCAACGCTGGCTGAATGGATCGGTGTCTGTGGGGTCAGACTGCAGCCGTTAGTCGATGCGATGCGAGACCTGCTGCTGAAAGAGACCGTTTTACATGCAGATGAAACACCAGCGCCTATGCTGGCCGCAGGAAAGAAGAAAACTCACAAAGCGTATATCTGGGCCCATGCCAGTGCGCCGTTCTCCGAGCTGAATGCGGTCGTCTATGACTTCCAGCTAGGGCGATCAGGACAACATGCCCGAGACTTCCTGGGCGACTGGAAGGGTCGATTGGTCAGCGATGACTATGCAGCCTATAAGAAGAGCTTTGATGAAGGGGTGATAGAGATCGGTTGTATGGCCCATGCCCGCCGTAAGTTCGTTGAACTGCATGTGGCCAGCAGAAGCCAGATCGCTGGCGAAGCCGTGAAACTGATCCGTGAGCTGTACCGAGTTGAGCATGAGGTTCGAGAGCTGCCTGCCGATGAACGACAACGAATACGGCAAGCACAGGCCAAACCGATCGCAGATAAACTTCATCGGTGGATGCTATCTGAACGAGAACAGGTACCAGATGGAACAGCTATATCCAACGCACTCGATTACAGTCTTAAACGCTGGACGGCACTGACTCGCTATCTAGAGGATGGTACGCTCCCAATAGACAACAATCGTGTCGAGAACCTGATAAGACCCTGGGCACTTGGACGTAAGAACTGGCTCTTTGCGGGATCGCTACGCAGTGGCCAACGAGCGGCTGCGATCATGAGTCTGATCCAGTCAGCAAAACTCAACGGTCATGAGCCCTATGTCTATCTGAAGGATATCCTGACATGTCTGCCCACACAGAAGGCGAGTGCTATCGATGAGTTACTGCCTCAAAACTGGATACCGTCTGACAAGGTGTGATCGCCGGACGCTCACTTACATCTGCTATCGGCCTCTAGCCAATATCAACTAACCTTGCCGACACTCTTATCCAATACCAGGTAGATTCCCGTCGCCATCAAAACCAAACCGATCGTTCTCTTTGACGTAATACTGTACTGAGTTGCACCAAAGAGGCCGAAGTGATCAATCAAACTCATCGCAATTAGCTGCCCCAAAAGCGCAAAAGCTATCGCGTTAGAAACCCCAAAGCGCGGCACTATCCAAGTCACACTGATGACATAAAAAGCGACGCATAAGCCACCCAAATAGAAGTAGAAAGGCAATTCTGTTGCAAAACCCTGCTTAGGAAATCCCTCAGTTATAAGCAAATAGACCGTTACCGCACTGAAAGCCAACGCAAGCGCTATAGCTGTGGCCAACGACGTACTCTGCAGACGCCCACCTAAGACGCCATTGAGTGTTGCCATAGTCGGAATACCGATACCCGCAACTAACATTACAGCAATATAAACCAGCGTATTATTCACGTTCCCGTCCCATACTGAGTTCGTCGCTAACACTAGTCGCTTTGGCGCACTTTTACCATCCACTGGGCCTTACATCTTTAGTCAATGTATAGACGCAAAAAGGGCCCGAAGGCCCTTTTAGGTAATGCTATTAGAGCTAATTGCTAGATACGACCCATAAGGTGATCAACAACGTTCTTGGGCGCTTCACCATAGGAGTCGAACTCCATTGAGTAGGTAGCGCGTCCCTGCGAAGCGGAACGTAGGTCGGTCGCATAACCGAACATCTCACCCAGTGGAACCAATGCGTGTATAGCCTTACCCGAAGGCAGGTCATCCATACCCTGCACTAGACCACGACGGCGATTGAGGTCACCCATCACGTCCCCCATGTAATCTTCTGGCGTCACGACTTCAACCTTCATCATCGGCTCAAGTAGGCATGGATCCGCTTCGGCAGCATACTTCTTAAGCGCCTGGGACGCCGCGATCTTAAACGCCATCTCATTGGAGTCTACTTCGTGGAAAGAGCCGTCGTAGAGGCGCGCCTTCAGGCCGATAAGTGGGTAGCCACACATCACACCGTTCTTCATCTGCTCGAAAATGCCCTTCTCAATCGCTGGAATGTACTCCTTAGGAATGGTGCCACCCACAATCTCAGAGACAAACTCCAGACCTTCATCTTCACTCGGACTAAACTCAATCACAACATGACCGTACTGGCCGCGACCACCCGACTGACGCGCAAACTTATGGTTAGCAACAACAGAGGAGCGGATCTTTTCTCGGTAGGCAACCTGGGGCTTACCGATGTTGGCCTCAACCTTGAACTCACGTTTCATACGATCAACGATGATATCCAAGTGCAACTCACCCATACCCGATATAATCGTCTGCCCTGTCTCGGGATCAGTCTCAACACGGAAAGATGGATCCTCCTGTGCCAACTTGCCCAGCGCGATACCCATCTTCTCCTGATCAGCCTGAGATCTCGGTTCAACCGCTACAGAAATTACTGGCTCTGGAAACTCCATACGCTCCAAGATAATCTTATTGTCACCATCACAGAGCGTGTCACCAGTGGTACAGTCCTTGATACCTATGAGCGCTGCGATATCACCCGCACGCACCTCTTTAATCTCTTCACGATTATTAGCATGCATCTGCACCATTCGGCCGATACGCTCTCTTTTCTGCTTAACCGAGTTGTAAACCGCATCACCCGACTTAAGTACGCCGGAGTAGACACGCACGAAAGTGAGCGTACCAACGAAGGGATCAGTCGCAATTTTGAAGGCCAGCGCAGCAAAGGGCGCGTCATCATCCGCCTCGCGAGTCGCCAAGGTCTCATCCTTATCATCGAGGTTACCCTCGATCGCCTTCACCTCAACAGGAGATGGCAGATATTCGATAACGGCGTCGAGTACCGCTTGAACACCCTTATTTTTGAAAGCGGAGCCAGCGAGCATCAAAACAATCTCGTTGTTGAGAGTACGCTCACGTAGACCCGATTTGATCTCCTCTTCAGAGAGCTCACCCTCTTCAAGGTACTTATCCATAAGCGCTTCATTGGCTTCCGCAGCAGCCTCAATCATCTGCTCGCGCAACTCTTCAGCTCTATCCTGCAAGTCGGCTGGGATATCTACGAGGTCGTAGGTCATACCCTGATCATCTTCATTCCACATGATCGCTTTCATGCGGATAAGGTCAACCACACCTTTAAAGTTCTCCTCTGCACCAATTGGGATATTAATCGGCACAGGTGTCGCACCCAGTCGCTTTTTGAGCTGATCGACAACCATATAGTAGTCAGCACCCGCGC
Source organism: Oceanospirillaceae bacterium (assembly GCA_013373575.1). Classification (GTDB taxonomy): domain Bacteria; phylum Pseudomonadota; class Gammaproteobacteria; order Pseudomonadales; family Balneatricaceae; genus Marinobacterium_E. The sequence continues at coordinate 4,120 of JABXHP010000015.1, forward strand.
GGTCCATCTTATTCACGAACACCATGCGCGGAACTTCATATTTGTTTGCCTGACGCCAAACGGTCTCAGTTTGTGGCTGGACACCAGATGAAGCACAGAGCACCACTACAGCACCGTCAAGTACGCGCAAGGAGCGCTCAACCTCGATAGTAAAGTCCACATGCCCCGGCGTATCAATGATATTGATCCGGTGCTTTTCAAACTGCTGATTCATACCCTGCCAGAAACAGGTCGTCGCGGCTGAAGTGATTGTGATGCCGCGCTCCTGCTCCTGCTCCATCCAGTCCATAGTTGCTGCACCGTCATGTACCTCACCTATTTTGTGAGAGAGACCGGTGTAGAACAGCACACGCTCGGTGGTGGTAGTTTTACCCGCATCCACGTGCGCACAGATACCGATATTACGGTAGCGTTCAATTGGGGTTGTACGAGACATCTTTAACTCCAAAAACTCAAACTGCCAATTCGCTTTGCGGTGCAGTATATGGGCTAGATCAAAAACAAAAAACCCCCGTCAAGGACGAGGGCTTTTCTATGCTCAAATAGAGCGACCACCTCACTGCACCTGCCCTCAAGCAACTGCAGATCGGTAGCAAAATTAGAAGCGGTAGTGCGCGAACGCTTTGTTTGCTTCAGCCATACGGTGAACGTCTTCACGCTTCTTAACAGCAGCGCCACGACCTTCAGCCGCATCCAGCAGCTCACCTGCTAGACGAAGTGACATATCTTTCTCACCACGCTTGCGTGATGCGTCAACCAGCCAACGCATTGCAAGAGCCATACGGCGAGATGGACGTACTTCAACTGGTACCTGGTAAGTTGCACCACCTACGCGGCGAGACTTAACTTCGACCATTGGCTGTACAGTTTCCAGAGCTTTGTCGAACAGTTCCAGTGGATCTGCTTTAGTACGCTCTTCAACTTTAGCAAGCGCACCGTAAACAATGCTCTCAGCTACAGACTTCTTACCACTGATCATCAAGTGGTTGATAAATTTTGCAAGCGTGATGTTTCCGAACTTAGGATCCGGGAGGATTTCACGCTTCGCAGCGACGCGACGTCTTGGCATTTGTAAGCCCTCAATAAAATGTTTGTAGGTCTTCAGGTAATTCGAGCATCAAACTCGACCTTACTCTTACCGACTTTTTGTCAGACAATCGGTCCAAATCTATTAAGACTTAGGACGCTTAGTACCGTACTTAGAACGAGCCTGCTTACGGTCGTTAACGCCTGAACAGTCAAGCGCACCACGAACAGTGTGGTAACGCACACCTGGCAGGTCCTTAACTCGACCACCACGAATCAGGACAACAGAGTGTTCCTGCAAGTTGTGGCCTTCGCCGCCGATGTAAGATGAAACTTCAAAACCGTTTGTAAGACGAACACGACATACTTTACGTAGTGCCGAGTTTGGCTTCTTAGGTGTAGTTGTATAAACGCGAGTACATACGCCACGACGCTGTGGACAAGCCTGCAATGCACGAACATCGCTCTTTTCCACAACACGTTTACGTGGTTTGCGTACCAGCTGGTTGATTGTTGCCATTAAGCAAACTCCACGTTTAAGTTAAATAAACATAACAAAAAAGCCCGAAACCCTATGCTTCGGACTTTAAGGGGCGCAAATTATAATCAATTTACACCTCTATAGCAATCCCTGCGGATTGGTTTGTGATACAGGGATGTATCACCAAAACAAGCGCCGCAAAGCGCTAATTTTGCGAGAAAGGAAAATCGCAGTTTCTCCTTCCGACCTCCGTGAAGCACCAAGTGTGGTGTTTCAGGAGATATAGAGTGTCACCTAAAAAAGCGCCCGAGGGCGCTTTTTAGCGGTAAAAGAAAAATCACAGTTTTTCTTTCGTCTCCCGCGAACTAACAGGGATGGCAGTTCACGGGAGTGTCATCTGACTCAGTTTGAGTCAGAAAGTGAAGCATTAAGCGCTTCAGTCAGTGCTGCCTGCACCTCTTCTGCACTTACGGTCGCTGTTGGTTCCTGACCCATCTTGCGCTTACGCTTGCGCTCAGAGTGGTATGCCAAACCGGTACCAGCAGGAATCAGACGACCCACAACAACGTTCTCTTTGAGACCGCGTAGGTAGTCTTTCTTGCCTGTCACTGCACCCTCAGTCAGGACACGTGTAGTCTCCTGGAAAGATGCTGCAGAGATAAACGACTCAGTTGCCAGAGACGCTTTGGTGATACCCAGAAGTACGCGCTCGAACTTCGCTGGGATCTTACCTTCAGCTTCAGCTGCTTCATTTGCCAAGGTAACCGCAGCGAACTCAGCCTGCTCACCCTGAATGAAATCAGTATCGCCAGAATCTAGGATCTCAACCTTGCGCAGCATCTGACGTACGATGACTTCGATGTGCTTATCGTTGATACCTACACCCTGCAGGCGGTAAACGTCCTGGATCTCAGAGACGATGTACTTCGCCAGCTCTACGACGCCAAGTACACGCAGGATATCGTGAGCGCTTGATGGACCATCAGCTATCACCTCACCTTTCTGTACTGTCTCACCCTCGAAGACGTTTAGGCTGCGCCATTTCTGGATCATGATCTCGATCGCATCACCACCATCGTGCGGGGTGATAACGATACGGCGCTTGCCTTTAGTCTCTTTACCGAAGGTCACAGTACCTGAGATCTCTGCAAGAATTGCAGCTTCCTTAGGCTTACGTGCTTCGAACAGGTCAGCAACGCGCGGTAGACCACCGGTGATGTCCTTGTTGACTGTCCCTTCCTGCGGCAGACGAGCAAGGATATCGCCCACCTGTACATCAGCACCGTCGTTCAGGTTAATGATCGACTTAGCTGGTAGCAGATACTGTGCAGGCATGTCTGTGCCGGTCAGCTTAACTTCGGAGCCGTCAGTATTAAGCAGCTTGATCATCGGGCGAATGTCTTTACCCGCCTGTGGACGATCTTTCGCGTCAAGAACCTCGATAGTAGAGAGACCAGTGAGATCATCTGTCTGACGCTTAACGGTAATACCGTCTTCCATGCCAGCGAATTCAATGCGCCCAGCAACTTCCGATACGATCGGGTGAGTATGCGGGTCCCAGTTCGCTACGATGGCACCAGGATCAACGTTGTCGCCATCCTTAACCCTAATAACAGCACCGTAAGGAAGCTTGTAACGCTCGCGCTCACGACCGTGCTCATCGGTCACACCCAGCTCACCTGAACGCGACGTAGCAACTAGGTTGCCATCTGCACGCTCAACGAACTTGAGGTTATGTAGACGAATCTCGCCGCCATTCTTAACCTGA
>JABXHP010000199.1 GCA_013373575.1 Oceanospirillaceae bacterium
GACGCTATCAACCATCGCCCTTGTCTCCTCTTCCACCCAATCTAAGCGCTGATTGGCCTCAAGCTGCGGCAATATACGTCTGTAAAGCTCAACCAGGTGTGCCACATCCAGTGCGGCATAGCGCTCCTGCCGAGGAGTGAGTGGGCGCTTAAGCCAATCAGAACGCGTCTCCTCTTTATCCAGATCTACATCGAGAACTTGCTTAAGCAACTTCTGAAGCCCACGACTGTGGCCTAAGCCGGCGAATGCTGCGGCTATCTGAGTATCAAACAGTGGCTGAGGTAGAACCTGAAAACTATGACGGAATAGCTCAATATCCTCACTGGGTGCGTGCAGTAATTTGAGCACCTCAGTATTGGTAAGTAGTTTGCGTAGCGGGTTCCACTCAGTGATGGCCAGCGGATCAATAAGATAGCAGCTGTGCTGATCTGCCAGCTGGATTAGACCCGGTATGGGATAGTACGTTTTGGTGCGGATGAACTCTGTATCAAGCGCGATAACCGGGCACTGACTCCACTGCTCACAGAGCTGCGCCAGTGCCTGATCATCGCTAACCCATACAGGGTCTTCAGCTGAGGCTAAAATCGACTCGTAGCTATACTCATCTAGTGCTATCACTTGCCGCGCTCCAACTGACGCCGACCGGCAAGCGCGTGTGCTAGCGTACCACCATCTACAAATTCGAGTTCACCACCCACAGGCACTCCATGCGCAATGCGACTGATCTTTATATCGAGGTCACTGAGCTGCTCGGCGATATAGTGCGCTGTCGCCTCACCCTCTACGGTAGGATTGGTTGCCAACACAAGCTCCTGCACCTCACCCTGATAGAGACGATCGAGTAGCTGATCTATCCCCAAATCTTCTGGCCCTATGCCATCAATGGGTGATAGATGCCCACCCAGCACGTAGTAGAGACCCGCAAAACCACCTGTCTGCTCGATAGCCATTAGATCTATTGGAGACTCCAGCACGCAGAGCAAAGTGCGGTCGCGTCCCGGATGCTCACAGATATCACAGACGGCTGTTTCGGAGAGAGAGTGGCACTGCTGACACTCACCGATACCCTCTGCCGCATCTGCCAACGCATTACTGATAGCCAACGCCGCATCGCGATCACGCTCGAGCAGATGCAGCGCCATGCGCTGGGCGGTTTTCGGCCCCACTCCGGGCAAGCGGCGCAAAGATTCGATAAGCGCCTGAAGTTTGGGTGTTAATGCCATAGCTTAGAACGGCATCTTAAAACCAGGAGGCATACCCATACCCTGAGTAATCTTACCCATCTTCTCCTGGGTATTAGACTCAACCTTACGCACAGCATCATTGATTGCAGCAGCGATAAGGTCTTCAAGAATCTCTTTATCATCCTCCATCAGCGAATCGTCGATGGAGACACGCTTAACATCATGGCGACCGTTCATCACGATGCTAACAAGACCTGCGCCTGACTCACCAGTCACCTCAGCTTTAGCGACCTCCTCTTGAGCCTTCTGCATCTCCTCTTGCATCTTCTGTGCCTGCTTCATGATGTTACCCATGCCGCTCATTCCGCCTTTGTTAAACATCTGTTCTCCTTACTCTATGTTCAGTGGTTCAACGGAATCTGGAATCAGCTCCGCCGAAAAAGTTTCAATAATCTGTTGTACCGCCTCATCTGACTGCAGATGAGCCAGAGCAGCGGCTACGCGTTCGCGCTCGCGTCGCTGACGATAGAGCTGCGGTGTCTCGCGTTGTTGAGTTCCTAGCACAAACTCAACCTCCAGCGGCTCAGCAAAGTAACCCTGCAGCGCCTCACTGATACGTGTGCGATGCACATCACCGAGCAAAGTTTCTTGCTCAGGAGTGTAGTGCAGCACCAGTCGATTACCGGAGATATTCTCTAGTGATAGGCTGCGTGCCAGACTCTCTGTCATACCACTGAGCCCAAGTTCTTCCACCAGCCGCAGCCAATGTTCGAGCTGTAGAGCGGCGAGTTCTGCTGCCGGTTCGGGCGCAAGACCACTGGACGCCGAAGAGTGGCCTGTAACAGGCTCGGACTTAGCTAGCACCGACTCCTCTACATAGACCGAGGAGTTAGCTTGCTCGGGCTCACTACTTGGCTGTATAGCCTGATCATCCGTCGTCGACGCAACCGCAACCGACGGCTGCGCAGCGGCCGGAGCAGCTTCTGCAGTGTCGGCTTCAGACTTTTTTAGATCCTGCTCCTCATAGCTATCCAGCGGAACCGGCTCATCATCCCAAGGAGGGGGCTCCGAATCGGAAACCGACGGCGCAGCCTGCTCAACAGGCTCAGGTGCAACTGGAGCTGGAGCTTGAGCTGAATCAGGTCGAGTCGAGACAGGAGCAACCGAGGCAGAAGCAGTAGCAACGACTGGAACTTCCACTGCAGGCGCCACCTCCCCTACCCGGGGCTGAGCATCAATCGGTCGCTGATCAACCGGCCGAAAGGCGAGCATGCGTAATAGCGTCATCTCCAGACCTTCGCGCGGCTGGGGCACCATCGGTAAATCTTTACGCCCGGTTAGTGCGATCTGGTAATAGAGCTGTACCTCTTCCGCTCGCAAACGCCCAGCAAGATCAAGCACCTGTTGCTTATCACCCAGCGCGTTATCAATCGCATCTGGCACCACCTGCGCCAAGGCAATACGATGCAGAATACTCACCATCTCCGCCAGCACACCCGCATAGTCAGGAGAGAACTCGGACATCGCTGCAACGATACCCACCAAACGACTACCGTCGCTCTGAGCTAAGGCATCCAGCAGATCAAACACCATACGGTGATCTATCGTGCCAAGCATTGCCCTCACGTCCGCCTCGGAGACTGAGCCCGCACCAAAAGCTATAGCCTGGTCGGTAAGACTGAGGGCATCACGCATCGAGCCTTCGGCTGCACGAGCAAGCAGCCAGAGCGCCGCTTCATCTGCGTTGATACTCTCTTCGCCCAGCACAAAACTGAGATGTTCAACGATCCTCTCGGCCGCAAGGTTTTTCAGATTAAACTGCAGACAGCGCGACAGAATCGTTACAGGTAGTTTCTGTGGATCAGTGGTAGCCAAGAGGAATTTTATGTGTGGTGGCGGCTCTTCAAGGGTCTTCAACAAGGCGTTGAACGAGTGCCCTGATAGCATGTGAACCTCGTCTATGAGGTAGACCTTATAACGGCCTTGAGTTGGAGCGTACTGCACGTTCTCCAAAAGCTCACGCGTATCTTCAACCTTTGTGCGCGAGGCAGCATCGACCTCGATCAGATCCACAAAGCGCCCCTCAGCGATCTCCACACAAGCAGAGCAGACGCCGCAAGGCTCAGAACTCACACCCTGCTCACAGTTGAGAGACTTAGCGAACAGGCGCGCGATCGAGGTTTTACCGACACCGCGTGTACCCGTAAATAGGTAGGCGTGATGCAGCCGATCGTCATCAAGCGCATTAACCAGCGCCTTGAGCACATGCTCTTGGCCAACCATCTCTACAAAACGTCGCGGACGCCACTTACGCGCCAGTACCTGATAACTCATCCGTATTCCCTAGGGGCGGTTTTTTTTCAAACCCAAATATTACCACAGGAGTCTTACGGGTGTGTTCCAAAAGCAACTATTTGGCCTGGGGATAATTGAACGATAGCCCTGTAATTAGCTTTAAAAACCGGCGCCCGCTTTAAACGACCGGCGGCTCAGCTGGACTTCATTTGAACGATCACGAGGGACAATCGGTATGCAAATCGTTAAGAGCATACCGCTAACTGTTGGCTCAAAATCAACAGTTCCATGGAGTAGGTCACTACGCTGACGGATAGAGTTGAGGCCGATGCCCATCTGTTTCGGTTCGAACGCCTGTCCACCGCTATTCTCGACCCGAATTTCCACTTTATCGTCTTTCAAAAGTGCAGAAAGCGCTAGTTTTTTGACTTCACCATGCCTCAGCGCATTATTTTGTGCCTCTTGAAGCAGGCGCACTATGTTGAGCACCTCAGAACCTGTCAGCCCCGTCAATGCGGGAAGCTTTTCCATGTTCCACTCTATTTCGACACCCAGACTCTCAAGCGGGGTTAGGTATTTATCCCGATACATACCAAGCGCGAAAGCGAGATCTCCACTATCAACGCTCAAAGAGTTCACGACAACACGCAAATCTGCAAGGGCCGAAAGACAACTCGAGCGTATCTGCTCGCGATTTACGCTCTCTTTTGAGAGCAGCGTAGACATCACAACGAGCTGCCCGGCCACGCCGTCATGCAGGTCTTGAAGTATTCTGTTTCGCTCTTCCTGAATCGTTACTTCGCGTTGGCGTACGCTCTCTCGTCGGTGAGCTTGTGCAAGTTTGCGTTCCTGATCTTCAAGCTGCGCGGTGATTCTTTGATTTGCGAGTCGCTCAGCCTCCGATCGCAAAAAATTTTGCGAAAATACATGAATCGCAATGCCAACAATCAAAACAGAGCGCAGTGTACTGGTCCATAAGAATGACCAATTTTCTATCAGCCCGGCTCTCGCTATGGCGTCGTAAGTAGAGCTTAGAACAACAATAAAGATCCCGAGGGCGATGAGCCCATAGGTTATGTTAGTTTGTCGATTGCCAATCCGGTAGAAACGGATTGCCGCTGCAAGCATAAGGACAACGAAGAGCGGAAGTGCAAATACAAATATCACCCACCTGCTCAAACTTTGCGGCAGAGTTAGAGCGACTAGTGCCACACAAAGTATTAGAAGCAGTAGGCGTTTGAGCCAGATAGGTTGAGCGGAGTCAGTCAGGGCGTAGCTCAACGCAAGTAATCCCAGACCGGTAATAGGGGCAAACACTAGGAAGTTTCGAATCGATTCTTGAAACCCTTGAACATAGGTTGTGACAAAACTCGACGAAAAGATTAACGGGGGCAAATTGCTGACTATCAGCCAAGCTAGGCTGGAGGCCCCCCTATCACGAGACAGCGCAACTGCAGCGACCACCAGTACCAACAACTGCATCCCAAAAAGAATTTGAGGCAGACTCAGGTTAATAAAATTTCGTAATTTGGCGACAGCCCAAAGCGACTCTTTATCGCCCAATATAAAGGGTGATAGCCCACCGAATATGAGCGGCCCGACCTCTAGCGAGAGCTGTAAATGATTCAATCCAGGCTTGAGCAGTTCAACTGGAATTTCGATGTAGGCTGATGCGGTAGTAATTGGACCATACCACGACCCGGTCAGCCCATCATCAACGATGGGAATACCATTTATTGTCAGCTCCATTCTCTGCTCAAAGGACGGGAAGTAGATAAATGGGCTATCGCTGAGGACACGGCTGCGGTCGAACGTGAAATCAAACTCACGCTGACTCAGACCTCCGAGGGGGATTTTCCAATGGTGGGGCAACTGTACCGCACCGTCCTCAGTTACAGTAAAACGAATACCCTCCTGCCCCTTTCCTGATAGGAAGTAATCGAGCGCCGTAACTCCAAACAACACGGCAAAAAATATGGCGGTCAATTTAATTCGAAGAGGTACTTCAGATATCTGACTCATTGGTCAAGCAGTCCAAGTCTGCGCGCTTCGAAAACAGCTTCTGTTCGACTTTTGACCTCCAGTTTTCGATAAATATTCCGAATGTGGACAGGTATAGTTTGCCGCGAAACACCAAACAACTCCGCTATTTCGCTATTGGTGTAACCTTTAGCCAAGGCTTGGATTATTTCACTCTCCCGCGGCGTCAAATGCAGATCTACTCGATCTGCTGCGGGTGGTGAGCTTTGCAGGGACTCAACCACTAATCTCGCCACCACCGCCGACATAGGAGATCCGCCAGCAAGAATGCCTTCAAAAGCGCTGTAGAGATCGGCAGCCAGATCCTCTTTATGGATGTACCCCGAAGCGCCAGCTTGTATTGCACGCAGAACTGTCTGTTTGTCACTCAGCGCGGAAAAGACAATCGCGAGCGCGTCGGGCTGAGCTTGGCGCAGTGCACGAATCACCTCAATCCCCTCGCCATCTGGGAGGCGCACGTCAGCGATCAGAAGATCAAATTGGTCAGACTTAACCAGCACCTGCCCGTCATTCACGGTTGCTGCTAGCCTGACTTCGTTGGGCCGAGACCAATTCTCAAGCACGTCCAGCAAGTGCTCTTGCATGATAGGCGTGTCTTCTAGCACTAAAACTCGAAGCACTGTCACCCTCCCCCCTTCGCTTCAGCCAAGCAACAGTCGAATCTAAGCTGCTTTGTACCCATTAATGGGTATGGTACGCGATGAACTACAAGTTTAGTGTAGATCAACGGAACCTGCCAAATGTCTCTTTTCTCGCTTTTGTCCCGTCAACCCAAGGACATCAGTTAAACGAAGTTAGATCACGAGGGATCTAGCGTGAATGAAGCAAAAAAAACACGAACAAAACTAAGGCTAATTGCAGGAAAGGCTATGAATGATTCAACGCCGAAATACACTGTTCTTGCTATAGACGACGAAGTCTCTATTCTGAGTGCACTGCGTCGAGGTGTCGGCCGACATTTCAATTTAATTTGTAAAAATTCAGTTAAAGACGCTTTTATTTATCTCAATAGCACGACAACTGAAATAGACTGCATTATCACGGACTATCGGATGCCAGAGATGTCTGGTGCAGAGGCTGTTAAACTCATCCGTTCGATTGAGCACTATGCAAACGTACCTATTGTTATGCTGACCGGAAACTCGTCAGAGGATATCGAGTTATTGGCATTTGAAGAGGGAGTCAGTGACTTTGTTGCAAAACCTTTCTCCAACTCGTTGCTAACTTCGCGATTACTCGCTCATTGCAAACGCTGCCGGAGTCAACGTGAGTTGGAGTCCTTGGCTTACCACGATCCGCTGACGGGGCTGGAAAATAGACGATCCGTGACGCGTCAATTTAACAAGGAGATGGACCGCTGTCGGCGTGCTGGTCAGGACTTCTCTATCGCTTTCTTAGATATTGATCACTTCAAGAAGATCAATGATAGATACGGGCATGATGCTGGCGACATCGTACTTCAGCAGACGGCCAAAACTTTTCGAGAGCATTTCCAGCGCCCGACGGACCATTTTTTTCGTTTTGGCGGCGAAGAGTTTCTATTGATGGTTAGCGAAGCCTGTGGGTCGTCAGTAGAGAAACAACTAGAAGTTTGCGTCGATAGCCTACGTAACCTGGACATCGACTTGGGTGGAGAGAAGTTGGAGATCGATCTCACACTATCCGGAGGATGTATTACGATCTCAGCAGATATGACACCGAGAGATCAGGAATCAATATTGAAAGAGGCAGACACCCTCTTATACCAAGCAAAAGAGACTCGAAACAGGCGAATTTGGAGGAGATTAGAGAGGCCTGAAATAGTGTTTGAGGCAAGAGCCAAATAAGATTCAACCCTGTAGACAACCGGATTCACGCTATCGTCTCGCGCCCAAAATGGAGATGGCCCCACCAGCCACATCCCGGCACATGAATCCACCGCTGTGGCTGCTCCCTTCCGGGCCTGACCAGGTTCACGGTTTATCATTGCGGGAGGGCCAATGTACGGAGCCTAGCACAGTCTAGGTGTACGTAAATGCAGAGTTACTTAAGTCCAGTATTTGAACACATCAAGTTAGAGCATTTCAAGCAAAGTGCCTCACGGTGTGCCTCACCTCTTACCCCGCTTTCCCAACTCATTAATAGATCAAACAGCCAAACCGAAATGTAATTTTGAAGCAATAGAGCTCAGTACTTTGTTTAATTTTTTCGTTATTATCTGAAAAAGTGAAACATTTTGGATCAGAAAAATGACCAGAAAAGGTAAAATTGAGCTAGCTTTGTTATCAGCCTCTTCACCTGTGGACCCAAAACATTTCACCAACAAGGTGAAAGCCTTCCTAGCTCAGAAAAGCGGAATAGTCTCTAAAGATACTCCTGAAGTGGTTGAGAAGCTTTGCAGGCTTCTTAATTTTTCAATCACTAACCCCAAACTAGGGGGTTATCTTAACCGCAAAAACATACTCATCTACCCTGCACAGACTGGCATTGGTAAATCGGTTTCAGTTCAACACTACGCCGCAATGCTAGTTAAAGAGTCCTCTCTGATTGTGGTTAATACTGTTAAAGAAGCAGAACAGTACTGTTCTATGATCAACTCGTTAAGGAACCAGCCTAGATACGCAAGGTTTTCTGCAAGCAAAAAAACTCACAACCCGGACCAAATCACAGATATAGAGATGCTTTCCACATCGAATGCTCAATGTCTTGTGGTCACGCACGCAATGTTCCTACAGCAACAATATACTGAAGACAGTTGGTTCAAGTATTATCAGCAATCATCTGAGCAATCTAAAAAAGTCCGTGACTTGGTTGTGATCGATGAGAGGTTATCTTTCTTATCTAGGCGATTTCTGAAGTTTGACAAGCTAGAGGGTCTTAGGAATTTTCTTGCTCATACCGCCAAATACTCCCCACGCTTTAAGAATGACCATAACGTTCAGCAGCAACTTACTGCAATTCAGGCCATTCTGGATGTGATTAATGAAGAAGATGCAGAAGGAAGAGCGTCATTCATTGATAAACTATCAATAGAGTCAAAACTCGAAGATCAGAGTCTATCAACTTTGGTTGACTTCGAATCAGTATCCAAAGCCGTTGCAGATAGGTTAGATGAGATAAATGATGAGATAGGTCTCCTCAAAGGCTCGAGAGCCTCCAACACCAAGGACATAAAAAACGAAGTTGTTGATACACTCAATAGACTGATTGATGTGACTAACCCACAACAAATAGACGAAAACGTCATTAACTCTACAGGCAAAGAAGTGTATGGAGAGTTCGCCACCTATAAGAGAGATCTCTATCTTGTAAAAAGTATATTCAATCAGTTTGGAACAGCTGTAGTGCTTGATGCAACAGCAGAACTCAACAGCTTCTTCGAGCAGGCATCTGGCAGCAATTCAAACATTGATATCATTGCGGCGCCAAAGATCAGAAAATACGAAAATCTTGTCATTTATAAAGCGCAAGGAATCCCACAATCAGCAACTGCGGTATTCGATAAAAGCAGTGAGGTTGCCGTTGCAAACGCTCAATTTTACGGAAACATCATAAAAGAAATCCTAGGAGAGGACGAAAAGCTGCTAGTCATCTCATTTAAAGGGTTTTTGTCAGACCTTGAAGATAAATTTGTTGATGATGACCGTATAGTCTTCACGAACTGGGGCCAGCATGTCGGTCGGAATGATTGGAGAGATTGCAACAAGGTGATTCTGATTGGCTGGCTAAGGCTGCCTGAGGAGGAGCTCGTATCCAAGTTGTTTAATATTTCTAGCATGGGAACTTCAGATGTACGAGTCATGAAGCATGTAACGCCAGAAAATTTGAAAATGCTTCAGCGGTCTCAAATAGCAGACGACCTAGTTCAAGGGGCAATGCGGTGTTGTGCCCGTATCATTAATAACGATGAATCCGATTGCAAACCCGCCTCAATTTATTTGTTTCAGGACGTTCACGAAGGGATCGAACAGGTCATCAAGCTCTTCGAAGATCAGTTTCCCAAAGCAAAAATTCTTTACTGGAAACCGAAAACTAGTGTACCAAAGTCCACTCTATCGAAACCCAATCAAAAGAAAGAGCAGGCCATTGAACATCTTGTGGCGTTATCGCAAACATGTGCTTCGGTATCTGTAAGCAAATTCTGCAATGATCAAGAAGTGTCCCGTCCAACGATGACCCGCTGGTTAACGAGCGGATATTTCAAAAATCGACTAGATGAGCTTGGATTTTCGGTAGCAAAGCCAGAAGGCAAACCAGAGAGGTTTTACTTTAACAAATCCTGATTTGTTTTACTTTTATATTCTTTAATGAAAAGTGAAACATTTTTGTGTTTGTCTGTAAAAGCTACTGAACATCAACAAGACCGAGTGCGCAAAACATAAACAAGTCTGAGTTTTTTCAAACAGCACTGCGCAAATGTGCGCGGCAGGTCAAGTGCGCAATAACCACATACCTCTATTTGCCTACACGACCATACACCTAGGAAACAGATGAGTTTCAGCGTTGTGTTGAAAAAAGCACCCAAGCGGGTGATTTTTAATCTATCGACTACGCTTACTTTTGTCACTTTCACAACCTAGCTGGTATTGGACATGGATTTAGCAACGTTTATTGGTTTCATAGCGTCTGCCGCGACTATTATTCTGTCAATTTACCTCGGCGGTTCGGGCTCGGATTTCCTTAATCCGCCTTCAGCGCTTATTGTTTTCATGGGTACTCTGACTATTACCTTGATGAAGTTCCCTTTGAAAAAATTCATCACCGGTTTTGCAATCGCAGGTAAAGCGTTTTTCCATCAGGAGTTATCTAACTCGGAATTAATCGATGAGATCATGAGTATTGCCAAGGTCTACCGTAAACAGGGTGTGCTCGCATTGCAGAATCACTCCACAAGCAATCCTTTTTTGGAACGAGGTATACAGCTCATGGTCGACGGTTTTGAGACCCCGAAGATCCGCGCTCTGCTTGAGCGGGATATCTCCAATACGCTTGAAGAGCAGAATATAGGGAGGAACTTGTTCCGCTCTATCGGTGCTGTAGCGCCGGCAATGGGAATGGTGGGTACCTTAATCGGTCTGGTGCAAATGCTAGCTAATCTCAGTGATTCCAGTGCGTTGGGTCCAGCTATGGCGGTAGCCTTGCTAACAACCCTATATGGGGCGCTTATTGCTCATGCATTTGCGCTTCCAATAGCGGATAAGTTGGGGTACCGAATGAAGGAGGAGAGTGCTCAGCGAGACTTAATAATTGATGGGCTAACTGCTATTCATGCCGGTGCCAATATGATGGAGATTGAAGAGACGCTCTACTCCCACCTCCGGGAATCTCCAGAGAAAGGTAAGTCAAAATGAGGCAGCGCGAAGATCTGGACGACGAGGAGGGCGGTGCTGACGCCTGGCTAGTTACCTTTGCCGATCTGATGGCGCTTCTGTTGGCTTTCTTTGTTCTGTTGTACTCCTTTTCTAAGCTGGACGAAAAACGCTTTGACGAGATCGCAAACGCATTTTCCACAGCGTTCACACTCGCACCCGCATCAGGTAAAGCCTCATCTAACAGCGATCAGATAATTAATCCGTTTCCCAGCAGCGACCCCATACCTAAGCCCGTGCCTAAACAGATAACCCTAGAAGAGCTGGCACTTATGGAACTCAAGGAGTTGGGCCTTCTGATAAACGGGGAGTTAGCCACCGATATTGAAAACGGCACTTTAACCGTTCGTCGTGAAGAGAAGCAGATCATTATTGAATTGCGCGGTGATAATAGTTTTGCTTCAGGAAGCGCCGAGATCAGCGATAGCATTCTGCCGACACTGGAGCGGATAGCTGCCTCACTATCGAAGGCACAAGGTATGATTATCGTTGCAGGTCATACCGACAACCAGCCCATACTCGGTGGGGAGTTTTCATCGAACTGGGACCTCTCTGCAGCCCGAGCTGTTTCGGTGGCTGAGTATTTGATGAGCTTTGTCAGGATTGATAGAAGACGGTTTGAGGTTGCTGGGTTTGCTGATACCAAGCCGTTGGTAGCCAATGATAGCCCAGAGAATCGTGCTTTAAACCGACGCGTTGAGATAAAACTGGTTCCCAAGCTGATGGGCGATTAAGGCTACCAGGAATAGCTACTCTCACATTTCACCCGCGAGCTCAGAGAGTTTCATGGTTATTTTGTACCTTGGGAGAAATGTGGGCGGCCACACAAATCAATGAGAAGGTCGCTACTCCAACCCGCGTGACTTATTCAAAGGCTACCTAGCTCTCAGAACCCTGTCTAGCATTCGTTACATACAGCCCCTTACACAGAACTGATTTTGACGTACACGAAAGTACAGACGAATTGACGCAGAGGTGGTCTTGAAACTAGCGGTTAAGACCGCGTGTTGTCGAACTGAAACCCAGCCATGCTTTGATTCATGACCATTTCAACTAGCCTTGCGTTCTTCTGAGGCTTAACCATGAAAACTGTTGAGCGGTCCCTGTGTAGCCAGAACTCCAGAACGTTAGGGTCTGCCATCATTTCTGCAACGGCAGCAGGAATTTCCAGCCTTTCTATCTCCGGATCTTTAAGGATCTTTTCTGTCTTTGCCAGAGCTTCATCCATATCGCTGTTACAGAGCTTGCTGAAGTGTTTAACGACGTGTTGAGATACCGTTACTGGACCTAGGTTTGGTGTATCGATATCGATACTTGATTGCATGAACGGGCCCAGCTCCTATGTTTGACTAAGCAGAACTTACGAGTTCACGATAAAACAAAAAAGTAGATTGCGCACTTATTGCGCGTTTAGAGTTTTAAAATTGCATTTCTAAAGAGTAGTGGCCTCTAGATTCTGCGTGCGAACAGCAACTATTCCGCAATAGCAGACCTTCGATATCTCTTGAAGTGAACGGCATCACTTGGTCTGAATCCACCATTTTATTCAACGGAAAAGGGTCTCCAGCGCTGGTACTTAACTGGTAAAAAGGAACTATGATCGGAATCTGGGGCTGCTTTTTCATGAAAGATCAGTGCAATGTCTATCCTACCCTCGGTGAAGCTGTGGTAAGGTTGGCCCATCAGCCTAATAACGCAACGAGCGGACAGCGTTCGTGTGGCTATCGAAGAAATACGACGAGCTTTGTCTTAATAGCACTCGTCTCAGCAGTTACCGCATCGGTGGTGGTCTAGCTAGGGCAATATAGAACCTTAGCGAGCACCGCCAACCAGGTTGACAGTACGCCTTGACCAGAGGCTGTGTTCCCGCAAGAGCATTTAGTGGGAACCTCAACGTTTACTTTGCGTGAGGTTGTAAGTAATGGGGCAGCTGATGTATGAGTCATTTCTCTTTAAAGTTTTCCTGCCGATTTGGTCTTGGGTCGCTATTACAGTGACATTGGCTGTCTTGGTAGTTGTCGGTAGCATCATATATTTGGGTGGAGGAGATCCTTTTGATCCGCTTAGATTACTTTCAATTCCCGCGTCTACAATCCCAACCACATTCATCGCAACATACTGGATCCTGTCAAAAGGTGAAAGGCAACGAAAAGTCCTCATAGAAAAACAAATATCTTCGTTCAAAACGTTCCTTGACTGCCAATCAACAGCGATATTGATCCAACGCGAGGATTTTAGTTGGTATTACGTGTCAGATGCGTACCAGGCGCAGACAGGCCTCTCATCTATTGACGATTTGAAGGATCCCCTGCATGGGTGTTGGGAAAATCGAGATGCTGAAACAGTGCATAAAGATCGTGAGGTATTACGAGATCTTCCGACAGGTGTTGTGAGCGAACTTGCTGAACCATTGGTCTTTCGCAAAGCTATGGGTGATAGGTTGTACTTCAAGGTTACGAGTAAATGGATTGAAAATCCCAATGGTGAAGGCCGGCTTCTGTTAAACAATTTGGAGAATATCACAGAACTTGTAGCGCAACAGCAGCGTATCCAAGATCAGGCCAATATCCTTGAAAATCAAAAGGAAGAACTCGCAGAGGCACTCGAAAAACAAGTTGAGTTGAGTTTAGCTGTGCAAGAGTCCAATCAAGCGCTCATAGATTCTCTGCTGATAAACGAGCGTACGGGGCTGCCTAATTACCGAGGGATAAAGCATCTTTACGATGTAGAAAGTACTACAGCTCAAATAGCCTTGCCGGGACAACCGGATGCACGTGGGAGCTTGTTTCTCTTTGCATTGCCAAAGTTCAGCGAAATACAGCAGATGCTCTCTCTCGAGGTAGCAGCTCAATTTATTGTTGGCGTGGCTGAGCTTATAAAGCAGTGTCTCAGAAAAGAGAGTGTTCTGACGCAAATATCCGCTGATCAGTTTTGCATCTTCACTCACGCTGATAAATCGATGGCTATCCAGGACGGCTTATTGTTGCTGAATCGCAGCGTCGTCGAAATAGCGCCGTATAAATTACCAGTTGATTCGGTGCTGATAGAAGCGCCCTACAACCAGGATTCTACACTCGACGAGGCGTTAAGTAGGGTCTTCTTGGCTTACCAAGATGCTTTGCGTTTGAAAAGACCATTCCATCGATATGAGCCTGGACTAACGGATAGGCGGAAAGATTCTACGCAGTATGCGGGTGAGCTGGAGAGGGCTCTAGAAAATGGCGAGTTCGAGCTTTTCTTCCAACCAAAATATTCTCTGCAGGACGGAGCGCGGTCGATTATCGGAGCAGAGTCTCTGATTAGATGGAACCACCCTGCCGATGGATTGTTAACTCCGGCGCAGTTCATCGACATCGTGGAGAATTCGAATGCAAGGCGCGCCGTAAGTGAATTTGTTATTCGCAATAGCGTTAAAGCGTTTTGTGAGTTGCGTGACTTGGGCTTCAAGCAACAGATCTCGCTGAATCTCTCCAGCTATGATTTGACCGATTTGTCACTCTACAGCGTTATTGATCGGCTAATAAACGAGAACGCCATCGGCAGTCGTGATTTGCAACTTGAGGTACTTGAGTCTGACACTTCTCACGATGTCGACACACTGCAGCGCGCAATCGCGGCTTTGAAAGTTTATGACGTGTCGATAGCCTTAGATGACTTCGGTACAGGGCGAAGTTCTCTCAGCTACATTTCAAAGCTACCCATAGATACGCTTAAGATCGATCGATCATTTATTCAAGATATTGATTCATCGGAGCAGAATCAGATTATCGTAGAGTCCATAGTGGAAATCGCGGGTAGATTTGGATGGAAAGTTGTAGCGGAAGGCATAGAGAGAGAAGAAGAAGCGCAAGTCTGTACTCGATTTGGCGTTGCAGTTGGTCAAGGATACCTATTGAGCCGACCTCTCCGATTTAGCGACTATGTTGAAAAACTGGAACGCGAAAAGAGTAGCCATTCCGTCTAATATCGATCGGTCACGCCCGCAAAATGAGTTTAAGTCTTCGTTTTTTATATCCGCTTCTCGCTTATTCTTGCCGTTCAAAGCCCCTCTAGTAAGTTGGTATTGAATGGCTGCTTTGGGCAAATTATTGTAACTTGCCGCGAGCAGTGTAGCTGAGTCTCAAAACTAGCTGTAGGAGCGTCTGGGCATGAGCATGCGGGTGCAATACTGTCGTTAACAAAACTAGCGGTGCCATCCTTTGCTGCTTGGTTTGCCGCCCCACGTGATACCTGGTATTGATAGTTTGCCACTCCTGACGGAGTGTCATCAGCTCTTATACTTCGCACTAATGGAGTGCGTCACTATGTATCGCTTCGCTCCACAGCGTTCCTTCTCCAGTGCTCATTAACGAGCTGACCACTTTCGGATATATTTTTCATTCTTTTATTATCTTAGGAAAAGTGGAACATTTTAAAGAGCCACAGCCCCTTTCTGCTAGCTGTAAGAACAGTGCAGACAAGGCCCTCACCCAAGATCTGTTATAGAAACTAGGGAAGAGTGGAACCAGGTGTTGCAGTTGTTTCGTTATCA
>JABXHP010000003.1 GCA_013373575.1 Oceanospirillaceae bacterium
GAACAGGCCGGTCTCCGGGCTTGGGTTATACATCTATACGCCTTCCCAGCTCGCGCCAGTGGCTTAAATACAGACAACACCCTTACCGTTGCGGGGGCAGCGTCGGATTTGTTTAACAAAAAGGTAAACGCACCGAACTTCCCGATTATCCTGCCAGCATCAACTGGCGGGCACCTGTTCCATTATGGGGGCGAAGTCTAAGAGAGGGGGGAAGGTATAGCAAACGAATCAGCCTCAGGCGATGCTGAGAGCAATTCAGTTTACTTGCCTCCTATATCGCTCGGGGAGAGTGTTTCTGCCTCGATAGCTCGTATCTCATGTAAAAGTTGTCGGTTGTGGGGGAGTGTGAGGTTAGTCTCGCTAGCTAGCTCGAGCAGCGCGCCCGTGATATGTTCAATCTCTGAGGCACGTCGATTTTGTCTGTCTTGCAGCATCGATGAGAGATTTTCTGCAGTGGTGCGGCAGACATCTTCAGCAACCTTTAGTAGTGACGTCTCAAACAGTGGCTTGTCGAGTGCAATGGCTAGCTCTTCAATTTCAGCTGCAACGCTTTCCATGCGCTCATATGCGTTGGGGTGGTTCAATACCTCACCATTTTTTAGCTCATAGAGAGCCGTAATTGGGTTAATGCAGGCATTAACAGCGACCTTGCGCCATAGAGTGGCTTCAATATCCGCTGATTTAGTGTGTCGAGGTAAGTTGAGAAGAGGGTGCACAGACTCCTTGGCAAGATTGTTCAGCGGCCCAAGCTCGGTTCTACCGTCCCCAGCGAGCGTCAGATGAAAGGGTGCAGCGGAGTTGGCGCCGCTCGTTGTAGACGCTGCCCAAACCCTAAACGCGCTAGCATCAGCTCCCAGTCTCTGCTGCACTCCATACCCGTTACACAGCAGAACAAGGTTGGCACCAGCCACTACTTTTTGCACTACTGCCTCATAAGCGGCGGCGAGTGAGTAGGATTTTGTGCACAGTAGCAAGTTCTCGATACGAAGTGCCGGATCGTTGAGCGAGGTGGCGGGGAAGGGAATAAACTCCTCACCAACATGGCTCAAATAACGAATACCGGAGCCCGCAGAAACAAATTCTCGCAATTTTGCCTCATCACGAAGAATGAGTGTTACAGGTTCACCTGCTAGCTTGAGTTTGCGAGCCCAGCGCATTCCTATCGCGCCTACCCCAAGAATATGCCACACACTAGTCAATCCGTTTGAATAAAGGGTTATCATATACGCCTTTATGGGTTCACAGAACAGGAGAGGCAGATGCCATCGTTTGATATCGTATCGGAAGTCGATACTCATGAAGTGACCAACGCGGTTGATCAGGCAAACCGCGAAATTCAGAATCGTTTCGATTTCAAAGGTGTTGATGCTGGGTTTGAGCAGGAGGGTGACAGTATCAACTTACATGCTGCAGCTGAGTTCCAACTCCAGCAGATGATTGATGTACTGCGTGCCAAGCTGGTGAATCGCAAGGTGGATCCAGAAGCGATGGATCCGCAGAAAGTTGAGCAGAACGGTATGCAGGCACGTCAGAAAGTAATCATGCGTCAGGGGCTTGATCAGGATGCCGCGAAAAAGATCACTAAATTGATCAAAGAGTCAAAGCTCAAAGTGCAGAGTCAAATTCAAGGTGAGCAGGTCCGTGTAACGGGTAAGAAACGCGATGATCTGCAGCAGGTGATGGCGCTGATGCGAGAGTCTAACCTCGGTCTTCCACTGCAATACAAAAACTTCCGCGACTAATTACTAATCCCTTGTAAGAGTGTCGTAGCAATCTTGTATGAAGTTATGACACCCGATTCATAGAGGCGCCCTAAGGCGCCTTTATGAAATGCCAATTAGACTACTTTTCGTTAGCCTCGTTGTGAGCTTGTGTGCGCTCTTGTGCAGAGTCTAGCTTGTCGCGTAGCAGCCAGAGCATCACTAGCGATGGGATAACCATTAGTGTGGTTATGACGAAGAACAGGGTCCAGTTGCCGCCAAGTCCATCTACCATGGTGCCACTGAAGCTGGCCAGCGTGGTGCGTCCGAGGTTCCCCAGTGATGCTAGAAGTGCATATTGAGTCGCGCTGAAGGCACGCCCGGTAAGTGCTGTCAGGAAGGCCACAAACGCCACGGTTGAGAAAGCGGTGGTAAAGTTGTCGACGATGATAGTTGCTGCGAAGAGCCACTCGAGTGGTCCGAGTTCGGCGATCAAGGCAAACATCAGGTTAGAGCCCGCCATGGCGATACCACCAATCATGAGGCCGCGCAGAACGCCAAAACGCACATTTATGGCACTACCGATAAGCGTGAAGACTACAGTTGCTATCCAGCCCAGCATTTTGGTGTACTCACCAATCTGCTCATTGGTAAAACCTACCTCTTTATAGAAGACCACCGACATGCGTCCCAGGAAAGCTTCACCGATCTTAAACATAAAGATAAATGCAAGTAGCGTTATTGCGATACCAAGTCCATTTCGGCGAATGAAATCGGCGAAGGGTTCGATGACGGTAACAGCGATCCATGCGGCGAATCTGCCCAGGCCGTAGCGATTCTGATACGCCTCCTCCATGGAGTGTTGCAGTGTCGATCGACGATCCTCAGGCTCTTTCACCATCAGGGTGAAGGCCATCAGCAGCGCCATAATCACAGCCATTACACCGTAAACTCCGGCCCACCCCATAGAGTCAGCATTAACAAAGGCAAGGTAGCCCGGTAGAGAGTAGCCAGTCCACCAGCCAACAACCGCCATTGCCGATGCAGGGGGCATCTTATCGGTTTCACTGGGTTTGAACTGATCAATACGAAAAGCATCGACAGCTATATCTTGTGTGGCTGAAGCGATAGCGATGAGCAGTGCGAGCAGGGATATGTATAGCATTCCCGGGACTTTGCCCGCCTCTGTAGTTGGCTCACCCATAGCGGCATAAGCGCCACCCGGGTCTGCCTGTGTGATCGCTAGAATCATAATTAGCATCAAGCCCTGACACAGAAAGATCCATGAGCGGCGCTGGCCAAGCACCCCGAGTACCGGAAGTCGTACACGGTCGACAAGCGGTGCCCAGAGGAAGTTGAAAGCGTATACCGCGAAGATCGATCCGAAGAAGCCGATAGCAGAGCGCGAAAGCCCCTCATCTTTTAGCCATCCGCTCATGTTGGAGCCTATGAGCACCCAAGGGAAGCCGCTGCTACAGCCCATCAAAAATATCCAGAGGAGGCGGCGGTCTTTATAGGTTCGGAGGGTTTCGGTGAACGAGCTCTTCATGTGCGCAAAAATTCCGTGTGGAGTTATTATTTCTGCCCGACTCTAGCACCTGAGTAGGGTGTGTGGAAGAACAAAAAAAACCGACCAAGAGGGTCGGTTTTATCTTTCAGCGTTTGAGGGTCAGATACGCAGACCGCCATCGACTTCGAAACATCGGCCAGAGGCGTAGTCATTCTCGAGAATGAAGGCTGCTGTAGCCGCAATCTCTTCGGGCTGTCCAAGGCGTTTGGCTGGAATGCCTGCGGCAATCTTATCTCGTGCTTCCTGCTTCATGCTCATGACCATCTCGGTACCAATGTAACCGGGTGCAATAGATGCAGCGCGAATTCCGTAACGTGCCAGCTCCTTAGCCCAGGTTACGGCCATCGCTTCAACTGCCGCTTTGGTAGCGGTGTAATTGGTCTGGCCCATGTTGCCGTGACGCGAGATAGAGGAGATATTGATGATGCAGCCTTGCTGCTTGTGCTTGATCATCTGAACTGCCGCCTCGCGACCGCAGAGGAAGGTGCCTGTCAGGTTGACGTCCATAACCAGATTCCACTGCTCCATGGTCATCTTCGAGACGATTTCACCGTCCTTAACTTTGACGAAGAGCCCATCGCGGGTAATGCCGGCATTGTTAATCAGGCCGTTGAGACCGCCCATATCACTAACGATCGACTCAAATAGAGCTTCCACGCCTTGCTCGTCAGCGACGTTACAGGTGTAGGTTTTGCCATCGCTGCCTGCTTCGCGTACTTGCGCTAGAGTGGCATCCAAGTC
>JABXHP010000240.1 GCA_013373575.1 Oceanospirillaceae bacterium
TAGGCGCTCTCGGAGCTCTTCAATCCGTTTGCGATTTACACCAAGGTCACTGTAGCCCAGTCTGGATGCGGAGCGTAGGTGCACAATATCGGCATCGCCCATTTGTACAAATTCAACATCGTCGACAAATCTGAAGATAGCCGAAGTGAATTCCACTCGTAGGTAACCCGGCGATGCTTCAACTATCTCCGCACCGTCCAGCGTTTTCACGATTCGCTCGATTGTCTTAAGATCGCTGTTTAGAGGACGTATTGCCTGATCGGGTTCGGTGGCGAAGCTTGAGACGCAGTTGGGTGACGAGGGGCAGGGGGCGAGTTTGCCATCATTGATGCCCAAATGAGCTGGCGGTGTGCCGCTACACCCAGTGAGGATGAGTGCCATTACGGCTGCTACGATTCTGCCTTGCAAAGTAGTAGTCATCCCTCAGCTCCCTAAATCTTATCTGTACTTAACCCAAACAGACTGCCCCGGTTAAATCTGCGTTGCATTTGAAGATAACCAAGGGCTTGTTCATATGCAACGTATCCCGATACCAGTAGGCATGAATATCAAGCTCCTTGATGTAAACCGAAAAGCCATACATTGGAGGGGGTAAAAGCGATTCAGGGAGTGGCTTGAAGCAGTAGGCGTCCGTTTCAATAGGCCAGTCGATTGGGGTTTCACTTGGTGTAGTGTCAGAGTTACCTGTCTCAGTGCGACGCGCACCTAAGGATTGTTTCAACACCTGACGCGCCTGAAGCACAGCAAGTTTCAACTCTAAATCGGACCGAGATTGGTCGTGTCTGTTTATGCTCATAGCGTTTAAAAGGGGGATGCGTTTTCGAAGAGAGTAACTGAAGATGGTGCCGGCACCAAGAGTCGAACTCGGGACCTACTGATTACAAGACGGCGGAACAGAGTTCCTTGCCTCACTGCGTTCGGTGTTGCCTACCAACTGATTATGTGGCTGGCCATTTTGTAGAGACTTGGAGATCGACCATCGAACCGAACCTCCCTCACTGTTTTACCTCCAGATGCTGGACATGACATGATCTCTCCGATGGAGATGACTGGATGATGGGTCAGTTCGGTGGTGTCGAACACCTAAGAACATAATTTGGTCGGTAAGCGGGTTCGATTGCGGGTGAGAAAGGCAATAGTCCCGCAAAAGCGGTCGTTTGGTACTGAGCCGAATAGTTCAGTCATTGGCATAATCTGTACAGCTAGATTCGCCTTGCCGAGAAAGACCGTCGCGATGGTAGTGAGTAGCCTGGCATAGTATTTGCTAGAAACCATTAACTTGCTTCCGATTGCATCAGTTAAGAGACACTATGAAACATCAAATCGACGAAATACATCAATTATTCAGCGAAATGCCCGCTGTACATTAAACGGTCGAAATTAATGCTTAAATTCTTTAAAAGTGGACGTCTCACCAAGGCGTGATGAAACGCCTGCTTATTAAATTCAGCAGCTGCTTTAGATACTAGGCGCATTGACGGTGTTTTACGGATTGATCACTTTAGCGGCACAACTACGGTTCAGGATTAAGAGCCGCTCAGGTGACAGCTCTTAAAACATGCCCACTTATGCGGGTAACATCTAGACCCTACAGATGTCGCCAAGCTCGTTCGGTCTTGGGGATGTGTAGCGATCAATCTATTTGATAACTACACAGTTACGCCCAGAGCCTTTGGCCTCATAAAGGGCTTCGTCAGCGCGTATCTCCAACTCACTGATGGACTCACCCTTACGGTATACCGTGACGCCAAAACTGGCAGTAAGGCGCCCGACTACTGTGAAATCTGACTCCTCAACTCCGCTTCGGATTACTTCGGTCAGCTGCTTCATGCCATCTACATCAGTTTCTGGACAAATAACAATAAACTCCTCACCGCCCCAACGCCCAAGGGTATCGGTATCGCGGATCCGCGAGCTCACGAATTCAGAAAATTCGATCAGAATCTGATCACCAATATCGTGCCCGTAGGTGTCATTCACCCTTTTGAAATTATCCAGATCGAAGATCGCAAAGCCAAGAGGAGCTCCATAACGGTTCGCGCGAGCGACCTCCTGCTTCAGAATTTCATCGAGTTTCTGTCGATTGTAGATACCGGTGAGGAAGTCGGTAACGGCGAGCTTCTGTAACGAAAGATTGGTTTTTTCAAGCTCGGCCTTCGACTCCTCAAGCGAGGCTCTCGCTTCAGATTCAACCGCTCTACTTCGCGTTACCAGCCACGTAACCATAGAAGCAGACAAGACAAAAAACGCTACAACCGAGACAAATATGTAGGCGAAACCTAGTTTGTTCTCCATCACAAGGTCAGAGCCAAATATCTCAACGACTTGCAGACCACGTACATCGCCTATTCGCCAATCCGTTTTTACAGAGTTGGGGTGGGAATTGTGACATGCAACACAGCCCTCTGACATGATCATTGGAGAAGCGTATCGGAATACGTTTAACCCATCCTCGTCAAACATTTTGGAGTAGCCCTTCGATGCGGTTCGATCGAAGTACTCAAAGGCATCCTTTTCAAATTCTGTTAATTTCCTGGCCACCCGAAACGAGAAAGGATATTCACTTACGATACTTACCTTAATATCGTCACTCGAATGGTTAAGACGACTAGCCAGATCGTTTGTCATGGTTGCGGGGACAGGGATAGCGTGATCTAGGTTTTTATAGTCGTGAGTTATGACAACTCCAGTTCCGCTCAAGCGCCCGGTAATCTCTTCAGTGTAAAACCTGCGAAACTCGCTTATCGCACTTGAGTATGAGGAGGCAGAGCGCTCAAAAATTGTGCTTTCTATTCGAAGCGTGTGCCAGTAGGCGACGTAGAGGATCACCCCTCCCATCAATACACTTAACGCCAGAAGACCAATGAGTATACCCGAGGATATTTCATTGCGAGACTTTTCCGCCCTTGATCCGTATTCACCCGACATTACTCTACTCACAGATTCGAATTAACGTTGCTTAGAGATTGCAAAGCTCAGCCCCACAACTCCAAAAGCAAAAAGTAGAACGATCGTCATCGAAATAATAAGTACAAACTGAAGATCTTCGAAACGTCTTTCGGACTGCTGGATCGCAGGTGTTCTATCGGTATACAGCTCGGCTACACCAATCACACTTGAGTCTGAACCACGAATGGGAATGTAGCTCGCGACGAGATCTCGGTTAAAGACCTCACCCTCCATGGCTGAGAATGCGTCTCTGTGAGTGATTTGGCTGCCGGCTGAGCCCCGCAGTGCAGCCATAAAGCCCGTGTTAGCACTCTTATCCTCTCCGACTTGAGAAACATCAGACGAGTATTTTGTTAAACCCGTCACAGAATATACCTTGACCTTGAGCACATCGGTGCCAAGAACGAATTTACGGATCACGGCATCAACCAACTCAAATTCTGCCTTAGACAAAAGAGCAGACGCTGCACTTGCGTTGTTGAGCTGCAACACATCCTCGATTTCAGGGTACAGCGAGTTGATAAACAATTTAGTTACCGTCGCATTAGAGTCCTGAGTGGCTTTAAGTATCGAAGCTGAAAGTGATTCTTTGGCTTGATCTTTAATAAAGATGTACTGCCCAATTAGCGCTCCCAAAAGAGCGATTGTTAGAAACATCTGTATTTTTTTCATAAAAAGCCTTCGATTCGCATCTTGGTTTCGTTCTACCGCCCATTTACGCTAACCCACTAGGTTAACCTCGGTTTCGCCGAACACGGTCAAACTTACTTTCTCTTTTAATTGCTCAAAAACCAGTGGACGGCTCAAATAAAAACCTTGAACAAGTTCACAGCCAGAGCCTTGAAGCCACTCAAACTCCTCTTGCGTCTCAACACCCTCGGCCACAGTTTGGACACCTAAATCACGACACATCTGAACCGTCGATTGAACAATCGCGGCATTACGTTCCTGGATATTTACACCCGCTATAAAGCTGCGATCAATCTTAAGCTCATCGACCGGCAGGTCTCGCATGTATGCAAGCGAAGCCAAACCCGTTCCATAATCGTCGATAGAGAGCCGGATGCCCTTATCTTTTAGAAGGTGCAAGCGATTCAAGCAGGCGTCAGGGTCTTCCATCAAGGCGCTCTCAGTGACCTCGAAACACAGCAAGTGCGGGGGTAAGCCAACCTCATCCAATATATCTTGAACTTTAACCACAAAAAATGGCGACATCAGATCGATAGCCGAGATATTCACGGAGAATACAATATCCTGACCTTTTTCATGGAATTTAAGTGCATCTTTTGCTGCTTGCTTGATTATCCAAGGGGTCATCTTGCTGATTAAACCTGTTGTTTCAGCAAACGGAAGAAACTCCCCGGGAGGGACTACTCCACGTTCGGGATGCTTCCAACGAACTAACGCTTCAACTGATTTAATCTCTGTATTGCTACAGCCAAATTTGGGCTGATACATCAGAAAAAGCTGTTCGAGCTTGATGGCGGCGTTCAACTCTCCGTATAGAGATAGCTGCGCTGTATCAAAGCTTTCGACAGCTTTGATAGCAACCGCTGTCTGCAGTTTTCGCGCCTTAGCTTGCTTAAGTGTATCTTCTAAGGTTCGCATCAATACCTTTTGGTCAGAAGATATCTGTGGAAAGAGCGCCCCCACGGCCGTAACTTCAATATCCAGAAACTGTTGATCAATCAAAACAGGCTCAGCGATAAGTTTGTTAACCTTGGCTAGATGTGCCGTTAATGCCGATACAGAAGCGATACCCTCAACCAGGATTGCAAACTTGTTGGACTCCAAACGAGAGATAGCCTGCGATTCTGACGATAGAGCCTCTAAGCGAGTCCCTACAACCCTGAGAACTTCATCCCCGATATCCTGACCCAGTGCTTGGTTTACGTTCCGAAATCGATTGATATCCATCAGAACGATTGCGCCCGACGAACCCACCTTGAGAGATTTGCCCAAGGCTTCAAAAAAGTAGTTTCGGTTCATGAGGCTAGTCACATTGTCCTCGTAGGCGAGTATACCGATCTGACGAAAAAGCTCGCTCTCCTTTGAGCGGGCTAGGCCCAGACGGTAAATCTGCACCAACACGACCACGACAAGAAGCAGACTAAACAGAAAACTCATCGATCGGTATTGATCAGCCATCCCACTCTTGCGCTCATACCAAGCGAGATAGTCTGCTTTCACCTGATGCAGTGCTTCATGCAACGTCTCGTGCTGGAAACCTCGCAAAATCGAATCCAACTCTAGCGATAGTTTGTAGTACAAAGTCGCATGCACTATCGCTTCCTCAACGGGGATGAGAATCTCCTCGGGAAGGGGGGTTGATGCAGCCAAACTCTCTAAGTGCTTCAGGACAGCAGAGAGCTCGTTTTGATTGCGGCGTGACCTTTCACCCGCAAACTTCAATGCTGAAGTTCCTAGGTCCTCAGCCGCTTCGTATATCTGGTAATACTCATCGATGTATTCAGTAAGCTCAACAACCTCCTCGACAACCTGAGGTAGATAGGCGTTTGAGTTCTCCAGAGAGGCCTCAAGAGACTTGAAGTGTTCAACCTTCCGTACCTTCTCCTCCAGCGAAGCGCGAGCAATATTCCAGTGGTTAGCAAAGGTGCTACTCTGCAAAACTATGGGGCTCAAGATACCTTCGAGCTGATTCGATAGGGATAGCAGCTCATTTGTTGCTTCTACAAGCGGATCGAACGACTTTAGAAGTCCGAAACGAGTCTCAACCATTACTGCCGTTTGCAACTTTTCTGCCTGCTCGATGTCGGAGAATACCGATAGTGTCAACGCATGCCTGTTCTGATCTATGCCTTGGCTTTTGGTGTAGAAAAAGGCCACAGAGCCAAAGCAAAGCGCAAATACCAGCAGCCAGAAAATAACGCGCGGGATGTTTTTTGGTTTCTTACTCCTCATTACTGCCGCTCACCAGTCAGTGTCTGAAGAAAAGCCAAAATCAGGTCCAAATCCTCACTAGGCAGTCGCCGACCCAACTGGTATTTCGCCATACCGTTAACAACGTCCTCGAGAGTTGCCATACTACCGTCGTGTAAATAGGGGGCGGTTAGCGCAACGTTTCTAAGCGACGGTACCTTAAACACATAACGATCCTCCTCTCGACCAGTTATATTGTACCGACCAAGGTCGTGTTCATGTATCTCTGCCCGCTGTCCAAAAAAATCGCGTACTAATCCAAGCTTGGCGAACATGTTTCCGCCAACGTTTACGCCATTGTGGCAGCTAACGCAGCCATAGCGCTTGAATCGTTCGTAGCCCTGCTGTTCCAACTCTGATATGGCATTTTTGTCGCCCTTCAAAAAGCGGTCGAATCGGCTGTTCGGCGTAATCAGGCGCTTCTGAAACTCGGCCAACGCAGCTGAAATGTTCGCAGGGTTTACCTCACCGTCATTAAACGCGTATTTGAACTGCTCACGGTACTCGCTACGCTCGCTTAATCTCTTTACCACCGCAGTCCAACTGCTACCCATCTCTATGGGTGAGTTTATGGGAAATTCAGCCTGTTCCTCTAACGACGTTGAGCGCCCATCCCAAAACTGCACAAAATTAAATACAGCGTTATATACAGTAGGAGCGTTCATCTCTCCTAAAGCACCATTGATTCCAACCGATACCTGACGCGAATCCACACCGGCATTATTGAGTTGGTGACAGCTAGAGCAAGCAATTGTGCCATCCTCGGAGAGAATTGGGTCGTTAAACAGCTTCTCACCCAGGTCTGCCTGGAGCCGGTTTACATCCAAAGAGGTGGGTAAAGGAGCGATGGCTTCAGAAGAGTAAGCAAGATCAAGCTCGGCATGCACCGAAGTAACTGTAAGTGGAAATAAAAAGAAGATAGAAAGTAAACGCATCAATAGAACAAACCCGAGAACTTTAACGGTTGGCGGCGCGTTCCGTGCGCGACATTAGTCGACTATTTGAAAGTTTGGTCTGTAATTCTCGCTACCGCAAGAAATTAATACGCATATGAAAATTTGTTATAAACGCTGGCTATTATATTTTGATCAGTAACCCCGCTGGCAGTGTCGCACCTCAAGTCCAGCTGAGGTCTGGAGCGATTAGATCTTTTTAAAGCCCCGAGTTGTCTGCACCACACTAGTTAAGCTCGATGGCTAGTTTCATATCGAGAGAGGACATTTACCTCACAGGACATTGAACGGCAGCTTATGCGGGATAGTGAGCATTAGCCCCAAGCACATTCACGTAGGCCAAGAAGGTCTGTGAATCTTGATTAAATAGCCGAGCAGCAATCATCCTGCTACGTGGATGAGATTAGGTTGGGTGTGACTTGTGTTCCTATGAGCATTATTTGAAGATTCGAGTGGCATCTGGTGCATTAATACCATCAAAGCGCCAACAGGATTGAGCAA
>JABXHP010000347.1 GCA_013373575.1 Oceanospirillaceae bacterium
GAGGGTGCTCGTGATGCGAGCTGCAATACCTCATTGATAAGCCCTTCAGAAACAGGTTTTGAGGTAAATGCGCGACAGGTACGCCGGCTCTTTATCGCTTCACTTAAATCCATCATTCGCTCCTCTAAGTGGCCTTAACGCCAGCCGCTAAAAAGTTGTAGATACAATTACTGTACTTATCAGTTATTATAATTCTCATTGGTTTAAATGGAAGTTGGATATGTCGCAAGCAGAAACAGATAGACTCTCGCTAGGTTCAATGGAGAATCTGCTCGCCTATCGCTTACGCTCGGCTCAGTACCTCCTATTTACCGTGCACTCCGAAGTTTTTGGGCGCCACGGAATTACTCCGGGTCTTTACGGCATCCTTATTGCGATTCGATACAACCCAGGCTGCAGCCAGATAGCTGTCTGCAATCGTTTGAAGATAGACAGCTCTGCTATGGTCGCGGCACTCGATAAGCTGGAAAAACTTGGGTTGGTTGAACGCCGGCCCTCGCCAACAGATAGACGCCAACGTGCACTCTACCTCACCGATAGAGGCGAGTCTGTCATGACAGAGACTGAGGCGCAGGTAACTCAGCAGGAGCAAGAGGTTCTCAAGGAGTTTAGCGCCCAAGAGCGCGCAACTCTGATGGCGCTACTCGAACGCTTTGACCGATAAGCGCTATTTCTACGTCGTACCCTCAGGGAATTAGAATCAAACCTGCCGCCGCTGTGAGGGCTAGCGCTGTGGCGCGCGCCAACCACTTCGCATTATCATCTTTTGAGAGCAGTCTCTGAAGCCCCTTGCCACCTGATGCGTAAGCTACTATCGCTGCGACCTCGATCAAGATAAATGTACCGCCCATAATAGCCACTTGCGGCGCGACTTCTGCTGATGGCTCGATGAACTGAGGGAAGAATGCTGTAAATATCAGGATCAACTTGGGGTTGGTCGAAGCAATGAGCGCTTCTGCCTTGGCCATCTGCCAGATACCATTCTGACGCCCATCGATTGCAGAGAAGTTAACGCGCGCACTTAAGGTCTGCCATGCCATATACAAAAGATAGGCCGCACCTGCGAAGCGCATAATATAGAAAGCGTTCTCACTCATTGCTAGTAGAGCTTCGAGACCAACTGCCAGCAAAATCAGCATGATTACCATTACAGGTAGGCGCGCTAATCCGGCGAGTGAGGAACGAGCTATGCCTTCCCGGGTACCATGCACCAAAGCGATAAGATTATTCGGGCCCGGGAAAAAGTTCATACCGATACATGCTGGCAGGAAAACCCACCACTGAGCTTCGTTCATTACTGCACCTTAAAATGGCTAAGCGATCTAGTTGCGCTGCCGTTGGACAAAATGGGGAAGGGTAACCTGCCGCCAAACCGACAGTATTCTCATAGCAAAGGCAGCCGCCATCGCAGCGAGCGCGACCCAACGATTTGCATACCCGAGGTACCACTCAAGTGAGAGATAGACAGCTGAGGCAAAGATCGCACAGGTCGCATAGAATTGGCTATCGGCTCTTAGCACCAACGGAATCTGGTCGGTCAGTAGGTCGCGAATCATCCCGCCGGCCACGCCAGTTACCACGGCCATCGTCACTGCAACAATGGGGGCGGCGTCGAGGGAGAGTGCCTTCTGCAGGCCGATGACCGAAAACAGAGCCAATCCAAAAGCGTCCAATACCAATAGCGCTCGTCGCGGCGAATGAAGATAGCGTGACCAGATGAAGGCGAACACCGAGGTGCTAACCGCTATCTGAAGGTAGATTGGGTTTTCAACCCAAACTAAGGGGTAAGCACCCAGAGTGACGTCGCGAATCGTTCCGCCGCCTAGCGCCGTCACCATTCCCAATACGATTACCCCGAAGAAGTCTATTCCTCGCCCCGCTGCCGCCAGAACACCAGTAATCGCGAATACAGCGATGCCGATATAATCGGCAGCGGTAATAAATTGTTCATAGCTAAACGGCCAATCGAACATGGGAGTTTCTCGAACTATGTGGGCAGACGTTTGTATCAAAAAAGCGCGCCAAGCCCAAGCTAATTCCCGCCCAAACAAAAAAACCTCGCCGCAGCGAGGTCTATTTATACGTCTACTTATCGGACTTTTTCGGCTCCAATGTATCGAGGTTCACACCGATACTCTCACCAATCTTTTTCATAGCAGGAAGAGAGACAGCCATATCAAGAATAGCGTCCATGGTCTGCCCTACAGCGGAGCCGCCAGAGCGCTCCGATCTATCAAGGCCTGAAATGTGGTTGATCGAGATGCCATCGATCTTCTCAATTGGTTTTACCATCTGACCAACAATTTCCGGCATCGCATTTAACCGCAATTTTTCCAGCTCGAGTGTCTGGGTCTGGGCACTGCGACCGTTTTCAGCAGTTATCATTGCCGCTGCAGCGTCCGCTTCTGCCTGCTTCATAATCCGCAGCGTTTCGGCCTCCTCGCGTTTGATCACGCCTCGAGCCTTGGCGGAGAGCTTGTCACTCTCGGATGTGATTCGAACACGCAGGGCCTCAGACTCGGCTTGCTGCTCCGCAGCCAATAACGCAAGTTCCTTGCGACGGCTAGCCTCGGCCATCTGGCGAAGCGTCTCGAGCTCTTGCTCAGCCTGCACTACGGCAGCATGAGCAGCAGTTGCTTTGGCACTCGCAGCGCTACTCTCCTCACTCTTCGCGGAGAGCTGAATCTGCTTATCTTGCTCAGCAATTTCCAGCGCCCGTAGCTGAGTAATTTCGGACTCCTTGATTGCCAGTTCGCGTGCGATATTGGCCGACTGAATCTCTTGCTCCATTTTGATACGCGCCTGAGCAGCATCTCGCTCCGCTTCCGCTTTGCGACGAGCTACTTCAGTCAGTTGGGTTGCAAGTAGCATCTCTATCTCTTGCGCTTGAGCTATTTCAGATCTGCGCTGTTCTAGATCAATTTCGAGTTTTCTTCGGTTGGACTCAACCTCAGCGCGGCGCACCTGCACTTGCGTGTCGCCCTCTATTTCCGCGCGCTCGCGCTTCGACTTAGCAATCACCTCAGCTAACTTGCGCATACCAACGGCGTTGAAAGCGTTATTCTCATCAAGTGAAGCGAACGGGGTTTGATCAAGCATCGTCAGCGATACACTATCCAGTTCTAAACCGTACTTGGCCAGCGTATCGGTTAATGCGGCGCGCACTTCACGTACGAACTCAGACCGGTTTTCATGCAACTCGTCCATGGTCATCTGCGCGGCTACAGCGCGAAGCGCATCTACCATCATGCCGTCAATCAGGGATTTCAGTTGGTCCGGCTGGAAGGTTCGTTTGCCAAGCGTTTGAGCTGCTCGAACTATAGCCCTCTCTTCAGGGATAACCGAAGCGTAGAACTCTGCACCCACATCGACACGCATTCGATCTTTCGTAATTAGAGAGTGATTCCCCGTGCGGCTCACGTCCATACGGATTGTCTGCATATTTACGCGGCTGATCTCATGAAAGAAGGGGATAGCCAAGACCCCCCCGTCAATCACTACTTTGCGCCCGCCGATGCCGGTACGGACAAAGCTGACTTCATTTGTCGCTCTTTGGTAAAACCAAGCGGCCAATACAATAAGAATGGCCGCAACTACAACCAATAATACAATCCAACCAAGAGTACTCATCTCAACTCCTCCAAACTAACCGATCAAAAGACCGGCGGGAAATGGCGACCGCCACGATCCAAGGTGATCCAGCGCAACTCGGTAAACGAGTCGAGCGACCAACGACCACCGTAGCGACCAACCCCGGAAGCTTTCACACCTCCAAACGGCACGTGAGGCTCATCGTTAATATTCTGACAATTTACGTGGCAGATACCTGTCTCCAGATGACCGGCCATTCTTAACGCACGCGCCTCATCTCGTGTCCAGACAGCTGCGGTGAGTCCATACTCAGTGTCGTTATTGAGCGCTATCGCCTCCTCATCACTGCTGAAGGATTTAACGATAACTACGGGACCGAAAGTCTCGTCGTGCCAAATATCCATGTTGTCGTTCACATCAGCCAGCACGGTCGGTTCAACAAAGTTGTCCCAGCTCTTTCCACCAAGTAGAACCGTCGCCCCTTTAGCCACCGCATCATCGATTAGCGCTTTGACACGCAAGGCCTGACGGTTGTTCACGAGCGGGCCAATTACATTCTCTTTATCCTTGGTATGCCCGGTTCTAAGCTTTGCCGCTCGGGCTAGGAACTTCTGCATGAACTCATCGTAAACGCGCTCATGTACTAGGAGTTTTTCGGTCGACATACAAACCTGGCCTTGGTGCATAAAGCTGCCGAAATTCGCAGCTCGTGCCGCTGCATCGAGATCCGCATCCTCCAGCACTATCATGCTATCTTTGCCGCCCAACTCCACACAGGCTTTTTTGAGGTGTGCGCCAGCCTTTGCCGCTATATGTCGACCTACAGCGGTCGATCCAGTGAACGAAACAGCTTTGACCCGCCGATTCATAATCATCTCATCGCCGACAGCGCCAACGCTTTCGCGAGAGCAGGTCACAACATTGAA